>NZ_JACDWU010000008.1:0-330 GCF_016464045.1 Pseudoalteromonas sp. bablab_jr011
GCTTTCGCTTTGCCGTGTTTACTTTCTCTTGTTGCTTTTGCAATACGCATCTGAAGCTTTAAAACGTGTGACTCAACAGTTTTCCAATTTATGGATTGCCATTGAGCACTGTCAGGAGAGGCACTAATCTCTTTTGAAATCATCATTTGCGTTTCTCCTTGAATAAAGTTCTTCAAATTCTCTTGCAAAGGAAGACCAGTCGGAAGTCAGCTCACTTTCGTGCCAGACAGACGTCTGTATCTGCATCATTACAATCCAGCCTTTGCTTTCTCCAACATCCTCTACCTGCATCACTATCGGCTATATAAGCTTTCCCAAAGGGAGTGATAC
>NZ_JACDWU010000067.1:0-10085 GCF_016464045.1 Pseudoalteromonas sp. bablab_jr011
AACCCTCAACTGAATCAATAGTCTAATTATATAAATATCAGTATATTAAGTGAACTAAATGTATAGATTAATAGATCATAAGCAGAACATACTTAGACCAAAAGGTGATCAGAGTTTTCACACAGTCTGTGCCATGAGCAGACATTAGTAACTCCTCATTCAGAGCAGAGGCAAATAATTGTTGGCTAAAATAGCGACACAGGAGCAAAGCCAACTGTTATTTGTTCTGCTGCAAAAATGCGTTGCAGTTATTAAATGGGGAAGTGTTTTTCCTCATATTCTTCAACCCATGCAACGAGCCTTTCGAGCTCGTCACCTTCAGGAGTTCCGGGTTCGGCTGCATCAAACAGTGATTCAATTCGCTTCAACACGGCCTTGTAATCACTTTTAGAAATTTCAAGGCCCAACTCATCCAATTTTACCTCGGCTAGTTCATCACTATGCGTAGTATGGGGGATCGTCCCCTCGACCAGTTCTTTTTCAGATAACCGTTTTTTGCTCACAACTCGTATTTCCATTCAAAATGAGATTAGATAAGTTATAGCTTACTGAGTTATTAGCTACAGCGTAAGGTTTGTCCTGAAACACGCAATGGGGCAAAGGCGAGTTAGAGCCGACCAGTGGCTCTGTGTCATAAGCGTACTTGATACAAAACAAAGGCACCTCATGCATGTATCAAAAGGTGCCTTTTAATTGATTAAAAGTCGTTTTTATTTTTAACCGCTAATACTTGACCGTTTATTGCAATTTGGAAGTAAAGCTTATCTTCGTTGCTAGCATTAGATGCACTAACTACATAGAAATTGTCTTCAACGCTAGCAATCGAAAGTTGCGACTTATCAATATTTTTCCATGACTCATCTAACTTACCGACTTCAAAGCCAGCGTCTTTAAACGTCATCTTTTGAATATGTGTTGCAGCGATGCTAACAGCTTTCTGACCGCTGATGACACCATGATCTCCATGTGCATGTACATTACTAGTTAGCAAGGCACCACAAAGCGCAACGATTGATATTAGTTTGTTCATTTTAATCTCCATTTGGTATGAAATTCGTAAAGTTAAATTCGTTATTGTTTAAGGCCAATAACTTCGTATTGCCCTTTGACCAGTAGCTGTACTGACACTGGTTTATCTGATTTGTTTTTCCAATACCAACCATGAGAACCAGCAAATGGCGTGGTATAGCTGCCTTTCATTTCATTAGTTGTAGCAATAGCATAGCTTTCAAAATATCCCGTTGTGTCACCTTCAGGCTCACCATGTAAATCGAAGTACAATGGAGCACCATCGGTTAACCATTCATAAGACATTTTTTCATGCTGCTTCATATAAAATTTATATTCGATGCCGCGTCCCGCAGGGACTGTCACTTCTATTGTTTGAAACTCATCCGTGCCTTTAGTTGTCTCTAATGACGTTGTTTCCATTTCAACCGCTTGTGCAAGTTCTGTTAAACCTAACTTGTTGCCAATACCTGTCGGATCGATGTTGTACTCTGCTGGTAAGATAAAGGTAACCAGTGCAATAGCCGCGACAACGACTGCTGAAATACTCGCTTTAACGAGTGTTTTGGTACTAACTGTATGTTGCATAAAATTCTCTTTTATTTCTGTATTTCTATAAGTTAAAAATCGATTAAATAGTGAAGTAACCAGTAAGTTGTAAGCCCATCAACATCACACCAGCACTCATTAGTGCAGTATTCGTGACTGTCGAAAAACGTTGAAATGACGGCAGTTTTCTCCATGCATTTATCATGATCAAAATAAGTGCGAGCGCAGCAAATTGACCAAGTTCAACACCTAAGTTAAAAGCAATCAGGTTGGTAATAAGACCTTCATCAGCTAGGCTAAATTCTTGTAATTTGGTAGCTAAACCAAAGCCATGAAACAGACCGAAAATCAGCACCGCCCACTGGGTATTAGGCTGCCAATTAAAGCAACGCTTAAAGCCTCCTAGATTATCGAAGCCCTTATAAATTACGGAGAAACCGATTATGGCATCAATTAAATAAGCGTTGACTTGTATGTCACTTAACACACCAAATAACAGGGTTGTACTATGCCCAATAGTAAACATGGTGACGTACAACAGTACGTCACGGCTACGATATAAAAAGAAGATAACACCGACTAAAAACAGCAAGTGGTCATAGCCCGTTATCATATGCTTAGCGCCTATATATAAAAACGGGATAAACTGTACTCCATTATTTTGCTCTAAAAATGCTCTGGTTTTATCATCGACTCCGTGAGCAAAAGCTTCGATACTGAGAAGCGCTAACAGCGCAATCGTCAGATAGGTCAGTACTTTAATCATGTTACTTGGCATCTTGAGACTCCAATACTTCAACATCAGTCAAAATAGACTCCTTTTCTTTATGTAAAATTCTGTATAAGGCAGGAATGACAAACAGAGTCAAAATCGTTGACGAAATAATGCCACCAATGACTACTGTTGCCAGAGGTCGCTGAACCTCCGATCCTATGCCTGTGTTTAACGCCATAGGAATAAAACCTAATGAAGCAACCAGTGCGGTTGTTAACACAGGGCGAAGACGCGTCAGCGCACCATCAAAGATTGCATTATCAAGTGCTAAGCCACCTTTACGCAGCTCTCTAATAAACGACACCATAACCAGTCCATTAAGGATAGCGATGCCCGATAAGGCAATAAAACCAACTGCTGCCGAAATTGAGAATGGAATATCACGTAATAACAGCGCAGCAATACCACCAGTTAATGCAAGTGGAACACCCGTAAAGATGATCATGGCATCTTTAAATGAGTTAAGCGCGAGGATTAACAAACCAACAATCATGATTAAAGTGACAGGAACAACGATACTCAGACGCTCTGAAGCGGATTGCAGTTTTTGGTAAGTGCCGCCATATTCCACCCAATAACCAGCAGGTACTTCAACGTTTTCATTAATAGCTGCTTGTATGTCTGCAACAAAACTACCTAAGTCCCTACCACGAACATTGGCAGTTACTACCACTCTACGTTTACCATTTTCACGATTTATTTGGTTAGCACCCGATATCAGCTCAATATCAACCAATTCTTTAAGTGGTACTGTATGTCCATCAGCCAAAGTTATCGGTAAATAAGGTATTGAATCGATATCATTACGTTTGGACTCTGTGAGCCTTACTACAATATCTGAGCGCACATCGCCTTGATAAAACTTACCTGCAACTGTACCACCCATAGCTGTTGCCACTTGAGACTGTACTTGGCTAATACTAATACCAAACTGCATCAGTTTTTCACGATTTGGCACAAGATTAAGCATAGGTAACCCTGTCGTTTGCTCAACTTGTATATCTACGGCACCTTCAACTTGAGAAATTGCCCCCTCTATCTCACTGCCTAACGTAGTCAACGTATCAAAGTCATCACCAAACACTTTTATCGCAAGTTCAGCTCTCACCCCAGCTAACAATTCGTTAAAACGCATTTGTATTGGCTGTAAAAACTCATATCGGTTCCCCGGAATTGGCTGCACTAGCGCGGCTAACTCTTCTACAACTTGAGTTTTTGTCTTATCTGGATCAGGCCACAACTCGCGAGGTTTCAGGATAATGAAGTTATCTGCGACACTTGGCGGAACGGCATCTGTTGCAACGTCGGCAGTGCCTATTTTGGCAAAGACGCGTTCAACTTCTGGCATTTGTTTAATTTTATCTTCTAAAGATTCCTGAAGCGCGATTGCTTGAGACAATGACGTACCCGGAATTCGCAGCGCGTGCATGGCAATATCACCTTCATCCAAATTAGGCGCAAATTCACTGCCTAACTTAGTTGCCTGATAACCTGTAAAGCCAACTAATACTGTTGCGACTACAACAACTAACCAGCGGGCTTTTAATACATAGCTCAAAGCGGGCTTGTAAAGAACAGCAGCACCACGAATTATTGGGCTATGTTTTTCTTTCACGGGCTTTTTAAATAACAAGGCAACCATAGCTGGTACAAAGGTAACCGATAACACCATAGCACTAAGTAACGCGATAACCACGGTGATCGCCATCGGGTGGAACATTTTGCCTTCAACGCCTTCTAAGGCAAAAATTGGTAAGTAAACAGCGGTGATAATAAACACGCCAAATAGAGCTGGGCGTATAACTTCTTTTGTTGCTTCGAACACGAGTTCCATGCGTTCTTTTAGCGGCAGAGGATTGTTTCCTGCTTGACTTAGCCTGCGAAGACAATTCTCTACAATGATAATGGCACCATCGACTAACAAGCCAAAATCTAACGCGCCTAAACTCATCAGGTTTGCACTCACGCGAGTTTGTACCATACCTGTCACTGTCATCAACATGGCAAAAGGGATCACTAAGGCCGTTAAGAATGCTGCTCGGAAATTCCCTAACAAGACAAAAAGTACAACGATAACCAGAACCGCCCCTTCGGTCAGGTTAAGCTGAACCGTTTGCAGGGTTTTATCAACTAATTTAGTGCGATCATAAACAGCGGTTGCGACAATCCCTTCTGGTAAAGTGGCGTTAATTTCTTTGAGCTTTTCTCCCACGGCATGGGCAACGGTGCGGCTGTTTTCACCAATAAGCATGAACACCGTACTCATTACCACTTCACGACCATTTTGTGTAGCAGCACCAGTTCTTAGCCCTTTGCCGTTTTCAATATCGGCTACGTCTTTTATATAAATTGATGAACCATCAAGCGACTTAAGCGGAATATTACCAATGGCAGTCATATCAGTAACCTGACCGGGCAGCCTTAACAACCACTGTGCGCCATTTTGCTCAATAAAGCCTGCACCTTGGTTTTGGTTGTTTTGCGAAATTGCATCAACCACATCGGCTTGTGACAGCCCAAAAGCAAGTAACTTTTCAGGTTTGAAAGCGACTAATATTTCACGCTCAAATCCGCCTATCGGGTTCACTTCTACTACACCCGGCACCCGCATTAACTGTGGTCTTATTGTCCAGTCATGTACGGTTCGTAAATCCGTTGGTGTAATAGGCGTACCATCAGCATGCGTAGCATCAGGCTCAGCATCAACGGTGAACATGAATATTTCACCAAGACCTGTCGCAATTGGCCCAAGTTGAGGCTCTAAGCCCTGCGGTAATTCAGCTCGTGCAGCTGATAAACGCTCATTAACAAGCTGACGGGCAAAATAGACATCAGTATCATCACTGAATATTGCAACAACTTGAGATAGACCATAACGAGAAACTGAGCGGGTATAGGTTAACCCCGGTAAACCCGACAACGCGGTCTCTAACGGAAAAGTTACCCTTTGCTCAACTTCTAATGGCGTAAACCCTGCCGCTTCGGTATTGATCATTACCTGTACATTGGTGATATCGGGCACTGCATCAATCGGTAGTTTGGTAAAATTCCATATCCCCAAACCTGACACAGCTAACACCATCACCATAACAAGGAATTTGCGCTTTATTGAAAAGCGTAAAATTGACTCCAACATTTATACGCTCCTAGTGATCGTGTGATGCGCCAGACTTTTCAATGTCGGCTTTTAAAATATAGCTATTGTCGGTCACGTATTCGGTTCCCGCTTTTAGGCCACCTAATACTTCAATCCATTCGCCTCCAGCGCGGCCCAACTCAAGCATACGAACTTCATACTGCTCACCCACTTTGGCGTAAACAACAGTAAAGTCTCTAAAACCTTGTAAGCCAACACGCTTTACAGCCAGTGGCACATCAATGGTTGCAACTTCAATGTCAGCTTTTACAAAATTTCCTTCGGCAAGGTTACTATCTTCTAATTCGACCCAAACAATTCTTGCCTGATCATCTCTCACGCTAGGCTCAATAAATGACACCTTACCTGCAAAGCTTTCCTCATGACCTTCAACGTTTAACGATACTGGCGTTTCCAGTTTAACCTTGGAATAATCCGAAGGATAAACCGCTAATTTGGCAATATGGCGATTAAAATTGGTAATGGTGAGTAAGGTTTTACCATTGGTTTGCTCACCCGCGTTTGCGAACAACTGGGTAATAACACCGTTAATAGGCGCTTTAATAACGTAGGGCTTAAGACTTTCATTACTTTCTACTGTGAATAGCGTTTGCCCTTTTTTAACGATTTCACCGAAATTTACGTGTAATTTGGTGATTTCACCATCGAAACGCGCAGCAATGTTTCGCTTAGCGTCCACAGGTAAACTTAATTTTCCATAAGCGGGTATGGTTTGATGAATTGTCGCAGGGCCTGCGATTTCAGTGTTGATTTCCATTGCATCGGCAACTGCCTGTTCAATTGTGGTGCGACCCTCGAAGTTGTCATATCGCCAATTGTACTTTTTACCCTGATAAGTTGCTTCAATGGCAACAACAAAAGAGTGAGGCTCATAAATCACCATATCACCGCGAAGAAAGTCACCTTGAGCATTGAAGTTAATATCATCAGTGCCATCGCCTAGGCGAATTAATTTTACGTTTAAATCGACATTCTTTGGGTCTATGGGTTGTCCATCATTTGTCGCCCAAACACGAAACTCTGGTGGCACACCAGTTTCAAAAATAGAGAGTTCAATGGCAAAATCACCATCTCGTAACATGCGCCCACGGTGTGGACCTTTCTCTGGTTCAGCTTGCTCTGCCGCAGGTGTTGATGCTGCAATAGCATTAGGTGCGACGACACCTGTGAATGAGATAATAATCGCCAAGCTTAATGAAGACAGAATATTTTTATTTTTCATAAGTTTACTCATGGTTTTACTCGCTATCACTAACGGACACGCCAGTTAGGCGTTGAATTTCAATATGTTGTAAATGCAAAGATTGATAAGCATCAAGTAACTGATTTTGGGCGCTGAGCAGCTCTCTACGTATATCACTCCACTGGTTGTAGCTAAGCTTACCGATATCAAATGCTTGACCGGCTTCCGTCAACGCGTTTTCTAGTACGGGAATTATTTCTAATTGAATCGTTTCAATGACATGATGGGAATGTGCCATTTCTTGCAATAGCACATAGAGCTGCGCATCGAGTTTCTGCATTAGGGCTTGTTGCTGACTTGCCAGAACATCTTGTTTTGCGCGTAAGGCAGCCATTGTTCCTGCATTTCTATTTTCACTTCCCCAAGGAATAGAGACACCCGCCACTAAACCAAAATCATCGGTCGTTTCATATCGTCTTAGTCCAGCAGTGAATTGCCACTGAGGTTTGGCTTCAATACGTGCAAGTTCCATTTGAGACTGGGCGATACGTTGTTCATTAGCGAACTGCTGTATTTGCGGGATTTGCTTAAGCTTGTTTAGCTGGCTTTCTACAGATGGAATTTCCGGCTTTAGCATTAAATTTCCCGTTAACTTAAGCTCAGCCTGAGGCTTACCCCATAAGGATGACAGTTGATAATGGCTGGCTTTTAATTCGTGCTCTAAATCTTCAACAGCTAGATTTCTTCGAACCAACTCAGCTTGAGCCAAGCGCATTTCGACATTAGAACTTTTGCCTGCTTTTACTCTTTTGACAATAGCGTCAACCACTTCCTGTGCCTGAGATACCGCTAATTGATTGAGCTTCAAGCGCTCTTGCTTTATCAATATTTCAACAAACTGTTTAGCAACAATCGCAGATAAATCGAGGGCTTTTATTTTTTGCTCTACTATTACTGCATTTGCTTGGCTTTTTGCCGCATTAACTCTGCCATCAATTTGATCTTGTTGAAGCAACCAAGAGTATGTGAGCGTTGATTGCATACTTTGTAATGCGCTATGCTCACCTGTCCCTAACGCATCTTCAATCATTAAACCTATTTGAGGACGCTCTCCAATGCCAGCTTGCTCGATATTACCTTGCCACACAGCTTCTTGAGCTATCAAGGCTTTTAGCTCAGGATGACTTTGTAGAGTCATAGTCACAGCCTTGCTTAAATTTATAACCTGATGTGATGACTGTAATTGCTGCTGGATTTGCGCATTAGCCAAAAAGGGAGTTGATGTTACTAAACCAGCCCCCGTTGTTAAAACTAGACCAACAGCCAAAAACCGATTGCCGATCGGTTTTTTTCTGTTGCTTTTATAAAGATTAAATCTCATTCCATATCCTTAATTAATGGATGAAAAAAGTTTCGATAAAGTGATGAAAACTATCGACAGTGGATGCCGCTAGTACTGGCATAGTTGCCAATAATGCTAGAGTAATGATGATAGTAGTAAGTGACGGTTTATTAATTGGATTCAATAACCCCTCAACACGAAGACTCGTGTAATCATGTCCGAAGTAGCTAACAGACGCCTGATCGCAATCCGTAGGAAGTGCTTTTTGAAGTCTAGCGACATCAATTAATGTCTGTGCGATATCAAGATGGTCGTATTCTTTAGTGACCTCATTGTCGGCTATCTTTTCCGTCATTAAGACATATTGCTCGATTAGGGTTTGTTTTATACGTGACGGATAGAAGCTGGCAAGTGCCGTGAAAAGCACTTTAAATAACGGGTCTCTTGCCGTTACATGAGCCTGTTCATGATTAACTATAATATTAAGTTGTTCATCGCTAACTTGGGTTTGTAGTCCGGTTGATACATATATCTTGGGAGATATAAAACCTGTAGTAAAGGCAACAGGCACTTTAACAGGCATCAATAAATATTGATTGCCATTAGTCGTCCTAGCATCTTGTGCATCAGTAAAGCTTAGTAAACTCGATAATGCGATGGACTGTTTGGTTCTAGCAAAAGTAGTCTTAGTTACGCGCCAAGCTAAATAGATTAGTGCTAAAAGTAGGGTTAACGCGTGCCAACTTGAAAAGCTAAAAATATCGATATGGTGCCAATGGGCAAAATCTTCGAACCAGCTTATGTTAAAAACTTTATCAAACCCTAACGAGTAAGGCATAAAGTAACTAATACAAGAAAAGGCTATCCACCAAGGTGCACTCACTAGTGACCACAATATAAACTTTTGACTATTAAAACTGACTTGTTTGAGTCTGAACAACACAAAACGAGATACGACAGCAACAGTTGCAATACCGATCACAAATGCAAGCACTGAAACACTGAGCAAATTTAGAACGATTGCCATATCTCCAACTAACATAATTAAGCCCGCTCCTTTCTAAGCTGGCGTTGTTTCTCGATCATTTTTTCTAATGTATCGAGTTGTTCGTCATTAAGCTGTGCCGAAGCAGAACTGAACGCCGCAATTAAGCTATTTTCACCATCATCAACAAAGTCACTGGTTACATTTGAAATAAGTTGAGCAATTAAGCCTTCACGATCTACTCTGGCTGAATAACAATACGCATGGCCTTGTTTAGTGCGTTTAAGTAATTCTTTTTTAAATAACCTATCAAGCGTACTTTGGATAGTATTTAACGAATTACCACGAGCTAACCCCAGTACTTTATGTACTTGCTTTGCATCCGCTTCTTTCACATTCCAGAAATGTTGAAGCACTAACTTTTCTAGTTCACCTAACTGCATAACACTTTACTCTATTTAATTCGTTGGCTATATTGTCACAACAAAAACCGATAGGCAATCGGTTTTTTTCATTTAAGGACATTATATGGGTTGGCTAATAACTAAGTATTTGATCACCGCTACGGTCATTGTCGCGGCATCGGAGCTAGCAAAACGAAATGATAAACTAGGCGCACTCATAGTGGCCTTACCGACAGTCACAATTTTAGCCATGATTTGGTTATATGTTGAAAAGCAGCCGTCAGAGAAAATAGCCAATCATGCTTGGTACACTTTTTGGTATGTACTTCCCACATTGCCCATGTTTTTACTTTTCCCCATACTGATGCAGCGCTACAGTTTTTGGCTATCGTTACTCATCAGCTCATTAATAACTGTAATTTGCTTTTGGCTGTTTTCTTTATTGCTGAAGCTGTTTGGAATAGATTTGCTTCCTTGAGGTTAACAGCAAGGTCCTTTGTTCACCCCACAGCTGCCATTAGAGTATTTACGTTAACGCGTAATGGGGCGTGCGACGTGAAGTCGTATGAAGCGCTGTTCACCGCTTAATGAGTGAACCATCTGTATCACCAGATGATCCTAGGAGCCTGAATAAAGTAGCGGCTCTGACAATGTAACGAAGGTTGGTATGCGCCAATCGGGA
>NZ_JACDWU010000068.1:0-304 GCF_016464045.1 Pseudoalteromonas sp. bablab_jr011
ATCCATTGCAACGTCATCAAGGAGTGAGTCAATGTCATCAACATCGAGTGCATCGTCTAGTTCATCTTCGTCAACTAGCGCGTTTTCATCAACTAGCTCGTCAACTTGAGGCTGGTCATCCTCTTCTGGCTCTTCACTGAGTGTTTGTTCAGTCGTAGCTTCATCAGTTGAGGCTTCATCTGTTGCAACGTCATCAAGGAGTGAGTCAATGTCATCAACATCGAGTGCATCGTCTAGTTCATCTTCGTCAACTAGCTCGTTTTCATCGACCTGTTCGTCAGTTTGAGGCTGGTCATCAACTTCA
>NZ_JACDWU010000009.1:0-254 GCF_016464045.1 Pseudoalteromonas sp. bablab_jr011
CGTGCCTGAGCCAAGGTATTTATCCATAAAAAAAGAGTCCATGTACAGTGTGTCTGTTAACGGTATTTTAGCCAGTGTTAGTATGAATAAACATACTCCCAAAGTATGTTCTCATTTGCAGGTGGAATGACTATTTTGTGAGTGGCGTCGCTTGGTTAAGCACGCAGCGAAAGCCTATGGCACGGTAGGCCTCGCCCAGTTCATCAGATTCTTGGCGTGTATACACGTTACTACCTCGGGGAGATTCTAAAAAC
>NZ_JACDWU010000069.1:0-221 GCF_016464045.1 Pseudoalteromonas sp. bablab_jr011
TTACACCAAATACAAGGCCTACCAAGCAGGAAAAGCCGTCTTCAAAATACCCGCCCCGCATACCAGTCAGGAGTGCGCTGAATGCGATCACACTCACCCCGACAACCGTAAATCACAAGAGCTATTTGTGTGCGGTAACTGTGGCAATACTGACAATGCAGATAACAATGCATCAAAGGTCATAAAGAAACGGGCAATTAACCTAATATTAGACACTGGAA
>NZ_JACDWU010000070.1:0-326 GCF_016464045.1 Pseudoalteromonas sp. bablab_jr011
ATCATTTTGAGTGATTAAACCAGTCGCTACCTGCGTTAAAAATTTCTGATTTAGAACAACTAAATAACTAAATTTTTGCCTTGTTATCAACGCGGTTTTATTGCCTCAAAATAGATCACTAAATTAAGCGGAATGGTATTAGAGAAACCCGTTGCAGCAATGCAGCGGGTTTTTTGCGTTCAGGGCTAATACCATTCCGCATAAAGATTAAATCAATTTAATCCATTCCCGATTGCACATTTTCTTCACTCGATCCGGGATTGAAATAAAGTGATTCCATGCCTTTGAAACTTCATCGACAATTTCGTCATAGCCCGAAAACACTC
>NZ_JACDWU010000071.1:0-360 GCF_016464045.1 Pseudoalteromonas sp. bablab_jr011
ATCATTTTGAGTGATTAAACCAGTCGCTACCTGCGTTAAAAATTTCTGATTTAGAACAACTAAATAACTAAATTTTTGCCTTGTTATCAACGCGGTTTTATTGCCTCAAAATAGATCACTAAATTAAGCGGAATGGTATTACCCTATTTAGGGGAGGAGTCCATACATCTCCTACGTCTCTTCATCTTGCGCTGATGCCTACAAGGATATAGGTCGTAGGGGGTCTTGGTTGGGTGTTTTATTTTTCTACAGGCAACAAAAAACCCGACTCTTTCGAATCGGGTTTCTCTAATTAGGAGCCTGGCAATGTCCTACTTTCACATGGCAAATGCCACACTATCATCGGCGCTGTTTCGTTTC
>NZ_JACDWU010000072.1:0-3805 GCF_016464045.1 Pseudoalteromonas sp. bablab_jr011
ATCATTTTGAGTGATCAAACCAGTCGCTACCTGCGTTAAAAATTTCTGATTTAGAACAACTAAATAACTAAATTTTTGCCTTGTTATCAACGCGGTTTTATTGCCTCAAAATAGACCACTTAATTAAGCGGAATGGTATTAGAACAGTCGCCAACGACGTTTTTTCTGACGGTTTTTATATACCCACTGTAACTGTATTTCAGTAGAGGCGACAATTTTTCCATTATCACTATTAATCAACTCAAATCCGACCGTTTCTGTAGAGTCAAACTCATACCTAAACAGCCCTTTGTGCTGCATAAGCCAGCATTGAATAATATGTTTGCTGTCGGAATTACGTAAACAGTAGTTTCCTATTTGCTGCTGTCGCCAAGAAACCTCAACATCAGCGTAACAATTTCGTCCTTCACGCAGTGCCACACAGGTATCAGGTATTGCAACAAGAGTATTGCTATCGGCTGTCTGTTCTTGTGCATTGACGGGTGCAATGGGTAAGGCGAACAAAAAGTAGTATTTAAAAAACATAGCGCAGGCCTACCTTGGCTTTATGCTGATACTCTTGCGATATAATAGGGCTTTGATGAATGTCATTTGAAAACCAAGTTGATAACCAACCCGTTAAAAAGACCCAGTGCTGATTAAGCGGGTATTCCGCATGAAACTCAAAAATGAGACTGTATGATGTATCTGGGATATACAGAGGTCTGTCAGCGCGTGATTCGGGCTGCGAAATCCCAAAATAGTAATTGGTAAAGTCACTTGAGTAGGCACTTAGGCCAACACCTGAACGAAATTCCCAGTTTCGCCATGGAATGATCTGACTAAAAAATGAATTCATTACCCAGCCATTATGAGTGCCAGATACATCGTGTAAATATTCAAAAGAAATGTGTGAATTTTCAAAGCGGCGGGACAGGCGAAGACCAACATCAAAATCATAATTACGGCGTTTTATTCCCTCAAGTTCCGCGATAACATCGTCGCCGTAAAACGTTAAACCTGTTTCGTCAAACCCTGATTGAACATTCGTCCCGACAATATCAAGACCCCACTCAAATTTATCTATAATGCTGTAGCCAAGAGAAAGGCCACCACTTAATTGGCTTTGGTCGTAATCGAGGTAAAATTTCTCGTAAGAGACAGCAAGATGGATATCGGGCTCAAATCCATCATTATAGGAGTCCATGCCAACAAGGTATGAATCTTCAGCATAATACCCTGCACCAATTCCCCAATCCCAGGCAAAACCTTGGCTTGGTTCGAGTGTATTGTCGGCGTAATAACGATTACTTGCTTGGCTCGACGTGCTAAAAATGCATAAGTAGATAAATAAAAGGGCGCTGCAGGCTCGCAAGTTTGTCATCCTTGTTACTAATAAAAATAAGCTCGTACTAGGATATAGTATATTGTTAATGAGTTCCCGAAATCTGTAAAAAAATGTAGGGGTGTAATCAGGTGTGTTAAAAAGTGTGGCTTAAATTAAACGCTGCTTTCCTTGAGGGTAGTAGGTAAGAAAAGCAGCCACATTAACAGTGTGAGCGTTTATAGATGACTCACTGGACTTTAATTTTGTCGATTAAAATACTGGTGAGGTAGTATTGCATCATCGGTGTCAGCGCGCTTATCTCTGTACGATTACACGGGCCTTGTTCTTTCGTTAGAGCTGTCATACGTGAAATGGTTTGATAAGCAGGTATCTCAATGTTTTTGTTAATGCGCTCAAGACGAGCTTGCTCAGTATTTTGCTCATGAATGAAACTGGCAACTTCGAGTTCATTTTTAATCATTTGCTGCTGTTCAAAGCTGTAAATAAGTGGCTCGCGGTGAAAGCTTGCGCTATCGATAGACGATTTTGCAAACCAAACTACATCACCGGTTTTTTTATGTGTTAAACGCATACTCACTTGTCCAAGCATTGTTGCACACTGCTTAGTTGGGAACTGAGCCGCGATATCATCAAATAAAGGAAATGGTTTTTGTGGTTTTACGAGTGTGTACTCAGTGTCAGCAACTAACTCTAAATCTAATTGATGGATTGAGAGCGTGTAATCCGCTTGACCTTCATCAACAACCTTTAATTGTTTTGCCACTAACGATTCAGAAATTTGTGAATAAAGCGTATCTGTCACGCTCGTTTTGTCGGCAACAATCGTCACTGTTTGATTTTTACTGACAGTATGAGCCGGTAACTGTACAGACTTAACTTTAGGTGCTGCATGGTCTGTTTCATACTTTATTTGATAACGTTGGCTTTGTAGCAATGGCTTTTCTGGCATTACTAACAACGGAGCTGGTTCTGGTCTTAGGGCACAACCGGCTGAAATTAAAGTAAAAAGCAAAACGACAAGTAAGCGCATAAAAATAAGTCTACCCATGAAAAAAGTTAAGATTGTGCGCATTGTACGTTAGTCGAAGCAAAAGTTCATGATATTATGTTATGAGAAACTTCCGAAACAGATTAAAAAAATAAATAATGAAGTACTCAGCACCTATTATCATTTGTCTATTTTCATTTCTTTTACTGCTCTCTTTTAGCAGTCAGGCTGCAGGTAGCGGTTCACAATGGCAGACATTTTTAGACGATTACAATACGTACTTATCTCGAAAATTAAGAAGTAAAGGTATTCCAGGTGGAGCGCTTTCAATTGTTAAAGTCGGAGAAGATGATTTTGTGCGGGGGATAGGCCGCACAAAAATAGACAATGGCCGAAAGGTTGATAAACACACGCGTTTTCGTTTGGCATCCGTATCAAAAACTTTTGCAGGGTCATTAACCTCAAAACTTGCTGCGCAGGGGGAGTTTAATATCGATGATCCTCTGAGTAAGTTTATTCCTGAGTTTTCCAATACCGTTTATAAAGATGATTTAAAAATTTACCATATTTTAAGTCATTCAAGCGGCTTAGTGCCTAATGCGTATGATAATCTGATTGAATCGCGAATGAGTTACCCTGATATCGTCGAGCAACTGCTGAGCGTGCAACCAATATGTAAGCCGGGTGAATGTTACGGTTATCAAAATGTGATGTTTAGCTTAATTGACTCGGTGATTTTAAAGTCGACTCAAATGGACTACACGCATTGGATTTCTGAATATATCTTTGCCCCCCTTAAAATGGTCGATGCGAGTGTGGGTTATGATGGCATGGTCCGAGACGATAATTTTGCTCACCCTCATGTTCGTGGCCGAAAACGGTGGTATACATCTCGGTTAAAGAAAAATTACTACAAGGTTGCAGCTGCCGCAGGGGTTAATGCCAGCGCAAACGATATGGCTATTTGGCTTAACGCGCAGCTAGGTCAATACCCCGAAGTATTGCCTTTAGATGCACTAATCAAACAAACCCGACCGTATACACATACCAAAAAAGAGACGCGTCGAAGAGTGTGGCGCAGTCATGTTAAAGATGCATATTACGGGCTTGGATGGCGGGTATACAACTATGATGATGAAGTACTTTATTATCATAGTGGCTGGGTGCAAGGTTACCGAAGTGATTTAGTGGTGTTTCCTTATTTAAATATTGGTTTTAGCTTAGTACTCAATGCCGAGACAGGATTGATCAACGAATTAACCACCGAATTTATAAATCGGACGCTTAAGTTCGTTAGAGAAGATAAAACGCTTAAGTAATAAAATTTAGTTACAAAAAAGCCAGCTCTGCGCTTAATGCAGATCAGTTAAGCATATTTTTATGATCACTTGACTGATCTTTTCATAGCTTCACAATCCGATATTAGAAATAGTATCGGATTTTTTTTATGTCTCTAATTCAACACTTTGATGATATGTCCTCCTTTTTAG
>NZ_JACDWU010000073.1:0-334 GCF_016464045.1 Pseudoalteromonas sp. bablab_jr011
CATCTCCCATCATAAAGCTCCCGCCTTCAACAAACACCATGTGGGCTTTAGTGCGCTCAATAAGAGCATGTACTTGCTTGTCTTGCTCTCCAGTGAGCTTATCTATGTTATTTTCGATATCGCAGCCACTTAGTAATAAGCTGCAGATAATAATAGGAGAAAGTAAGCTAAGTACGTTGCGGGGTGTAAAAGGCGTGCCTGAGCCAAGGTATTTATCCATAAAAAAAGAGTCCATGTACAGTGTGTCTGTTAACGGTATTTTAGCCAGTGTTAGTATGAATAAACATACTCCCAAAGTATGTTCTCATTTGCAGGTGGAATGACTATTTTGTGA
>NZ_JACDWU010000074.1:0-336 GCF_016464045.1 Pseudoalteromonas sp. bablab_jr011
CATCATAAAGCTCCCGCCTTCAACAAACACCATGTGTGCTTTAGTGCGTTCAATAAGAGCATGTACTTGCTTGTCTTGCTCTCCAGTGAGCTTATCTATGTTATTTTCGATATCGCAGCCACTTAGTAATAAGCCGCAGATGCTGCAGATAATAATAGGAGAAAGTAAGCTAAGTACATTGTGGGGTGTAAAAGTCGTGCCTGAGCCAAGGTATTTATCCATAAAAAAAGAGTCCATGTACAGTGTGTCTGTTAACGGTATTTTAGCCAGTGTTAGTATGAATAAACATACTCCCAAAGTATGTTCTCATTTGCAGGTGGAATGACTATTTTGTGA
>NZ_JACDWU010000075.1:0-2855 GCF_016464045.1 Pseudoalteromonas sp. bablab_jr011
TCAATCTGTACGAGTGCCCACACAGATGATTGCTTTATATTGTTAAAGAACGTTTCGAGTTGCTTTCGCGTCTCGAGGGATGCGTATAATACATCCTTAATTTTTCGAGTCAACACTTAATTTTAAACTTTCTTTCGAAGATTTAAAACCGAAGTTTTTCTTAACTCTCAGCCACGTTGTTCAGCGTCTTTCGTTGCTGCCCGCCGTGTCAGTGAGGTCGCATTATAGGGAGATGGATTTTTTACGCAAGCACTTTTCTTACTATTTTTTAATTATTTTTAAATACGTTAGATACCTACTAAGTACCAACATCTTACCCACAAAACCCTGTGGATAACTCTGGTTTTTTAACAGAATTACTAAACTATCCCTCTATGTTGTGGTAAGTTGCGCCGCAGATTTTCCACTCGCTCACAAGGCATGTAAAATGACAGATATTATAAATAGTATAAGTGGCCTACTTTGGGGTCACATTCTGGTTTACCTATTAATAGCTGCGGGGCTATTTTTTACTCTTCGACTCGGTTTCATTCAATTCACCCAATTTCCCCATATGATCAAGGTTATGTTTCATAGCCGCCAAGGTTCAGGAGAAGGCATCTCCTCTTTTCAAGCTTTTTGTACTTCTTTAGCAGCTCGCGTTGGTACAGGTAATATGGCGGGTGTAGCAGTTGCACTTTATTTAGGGGGCGCAGGTGCTATTTTTTGGATGTGGTTGATTGCTTTAATTGGTATGGCAACCAGTTTTGCTGAAAGTACACTTGCGCAAGCTTATAAAACGGTCGATGAAGACGGTAACTTTCGAGGTGGTCCTGCTTATTATATGGAATACGGTTTAGGTAAACGTTGGATGGGCGTGATCTTTTCGCTGTGTTTGATCCTTGCCTTCGGCCTTGTATTTAATGCTGTACAATCTAACTCTATCGCTGCAGCGTTTGATGTCGCGTTTGGTATTCCAAAGTATATTGTCGGTATTACGCTTGTGCTTGGTTCAGGCATTATTATTTTTGGTGGTTTAAAGACAATTTCTCGATTCGCAGAGATGGTTGTTCCCTTTATGGCGCTTGCCTACTTACTCGTTGCACTTTATGTCTGTGCAATCAACTATGAATTATTACCTAATGTGTTTATGCATGTAATTAATAGTGCATTTGGACTTGAACAAGCAGGTGCAGGTGCTATTGGTTATGGCGTGATGCAAGCAATGATCCAAGGTATAAAACGTGGTTTGTTCTCAAATGAAGCAGGTATGGGTAGCGCCGCGAATGCTGCTGCAACAGCAACACCTAATCCGCCACACCCAGCTTCACAAGGTTATGTACAAATGCTTGGCGTCTTTGTTGATACCATTATTATATGTACAGCCACAGCGGCTCTTATTTTATTATCTCAACAATTAATCCCAGAATCAGGGGTTACGGGTATTGCACTGACACAAGCAGCACTTGAGGAGCATGTTGGAAGTTGGGGCGCAACCTTTGTTGCAATTGCGATTTTATTCTTTGCATTCACATCGATAGTTGCCAATTACTCATACGCTGAAACAAATCTATTATTTCTAGAACATAACCACGCTGCAGGTATAGTGATCTTCAGATTATTAGTGCTGGGTATGGTAATGTTTGGCGCACTTGGTGAGTTACCTATTGTCTGGACTCTCGCTGATATATCCATGGGCCTTATGGCTATCGTCAACGTTATTGCGTTATTTATGTTGTCAGGTGTCGTAATTTGGCTTGCTAAAGACTACAACACCCAACGTAAAGCGGGCAAGCTACCCACGTTTGATCCGTCACAAAACGAAAAATTAAATCAAACAATACCAAAAGGTGCTTGGCGTAAGTAAGCTTGATAGGTGTTTGCTTAATTTAGTGTCGTATTTTCAGGGAGCTGTTCAGCTCCCTTTTTTGATTCTGCAAGCTTTTCAAAAACCGTGAGTAAGAATGTAACTTGCTGTTCGGTTAACGTTACTTTTAGCTTTTCTGTTAACTGAGCTTTGACTTTTGTTTTAAGGGCTTGCTTTTGTTCTGCCGAAAATAGCGGCTGAGTTTGTTGTTGGTAAGATTGCACTGCCGTGAGCACTTCCATCACCACTTCATTGTCAAAATCAACAAGTGCTGTTTTCGCTTTTTCGAGAGCTTGTTCTGTTTTATCAAATGCCGTTGAGACTTTTTTGACTAACACACTGACTTCATGAATCTTCAGTACGTCATTGATGTTAGACATGATAATCGCAACCGGAATAAGAACAAGCGCAATGGCGAAACATACACCAAACACTGCGCCTACCCAAAACTGATTTAAACCACGTTTAAATTGTTCCATTATCTGTCCTTGATACTTTATGAATAATACCACTGATAATGTAAGGAAATTTAACGCATACATTAATCAAGTAGCCATAAACAAACTATAAAGCTATTTTGGAAATAACAAAACTAATTAGAGTAAATAAGGAAATAGAAATAAATATGAAATAGAGTAGATATAAACTTTGAAGTATAAATGGTGCCCGGGGCCGGACTTGAACCGGCACGTCCTTACGAACGAGGGATTTTAAATCCCTTGTGTCTACCAATTCCACCACCCGGGCATCGGGTCGCTCTAAGAGCATGTGGAGTATTAAATGGAGGCGGAACCCGGAGTCGAACCGAGGTAGACGGATTTGCAATCCGCTGCATGGCCACTCTGCCATTCCGCCTTATCGCTTCCAAATAATTGGAGCGGCACACGAGGCTCGAACTCGTGACCTCAACCTTGGCAAGGTTGCGCTCTACCAACTGAGCTAGTGCCGCTTTTCTTTATCTTGTGGGCTATGCCCTCTCAACACGGACGCATTCTACAGAGATTATTAA
>NZ_JACDWU010000076.1:0-4407 GCF_016464045.1 Pseudoalteromonas sp. bablab_jr011
GCAATCTCTACTAACAACTTCTCTGTAACAGAGTATGACGTTAACATGGATCGCTTTGTTTATGTACGTGCTACAATTAAGTTCTAATCTGCTTAATTAACGAATTTAAAAGCCACTCAATGAGTGGCTTTTTTCGTTATTAAATTTGATGGTAGTCAAATATCCATCGTCATTTAGGTGAAGTATTTTTGCTGTTTACAGCTTGCTTATGCCTGGCATAAACCATGATTTTTTATCACCTTATAAACTGTATTTGAACTAAGGTGAATTAGAGTGGTGTTGTTCACACGTTAAAACGAGTTAGCTTAAGTGATACACGTAAAGTTGTTGTTAGGGTTTTTAAATAGCCTTTGCCGTAAAGAAATCTAAGCAGTGGGGATTTCTGAATTGTTGTATTTAATTTACACTGCTAAAATGTAACAAATTTTAACCTTCTTATTGGCATCATTCTGAATAAGCTATTCTTATTTTTCATTGCGTTAACATTTGCTTTCCTTTCAAGTTGTGCATATGCAAAGCAGCTCAAAGCAGGTATCGTTAATTATAACTTCTTTCCTTATCATACACGTGATGAAAATGGCCGGTTTTCGGGGGTCATCGTTGGTTACAGTAATGAGATTGCGCGATTAGCAGATGCTGAATTAGAGTATCATGTATACGACAGTCTCGATTTACTGTTAGATGCGCTTCAGGCGGGCGAAATTAATTTTACTGTGGGTCTTAATAAAACCCAGCAACGTAAAAAGCATTTTTTATTCTCTTCCGCATTTATGGAAGCCCCACGGGGCATTGTTGCAAACCAGTCTATTGCTAATGATGCATTAAAGAATTTAGCGAGTCTGCGTTGGCTATGTATAACGGGGAGCTCACACTGTGAGTATTTAGCCGAAAATGGTGCTTTATTCATAAACCGATTTATTCAACCTGAAGATGCGATAGACAAGGTTGCTGATGGTACGTTTGACGCGTTTATGGGGGACTATTCAGTGTTGTCTCACCAATTAAAAAATCACTCTAAAAATAACTTAAAGGTTGTTAGTCCTATTTGGCTCGAGAGTGAAACCCTTCACGTCATGTTTAATAAAGAGGAAACCGCATTACGAAATCAAGTTAACTCGGTACTCGCCTCTATTTCACCTGCAACTAAACAGCTGTGGGAAAGTTCTGCCAGTGAAGAATACATCGCTGCAAAGGCATACAGTAAATTCAAGCGTGATTTTAACCGTATTGATGCACAGCAGAGTACTAACTATTTACTCACATTCTCGTTTATTGATGGTTTATACCCCGTTAATTCAACCAGTAAAACAGGCGAAGCTACTGGGTATTTAAATGATACTCTTGCATTGCTCTCACAGAGAAGTGGCATACAGTTTAAATATATACCCGCTGCAAATAGTAAAGAGTTAGAAAAGCTATTTCTTGCAAATAAAATCGATATCATTCCATCGATGACACCTGACAAAATAGATGAAGGAATATTAATTGCGTTACCCTCACATTATAGCTTCGAAATGGTATTGGTTTCTAAGCGTGCGAGTAAAATTCGCCGTATTGGTTATATTGAGGCGTTTGCAGATCCTAAAGAAAAATTAGTTGGTAGCGAGCCTATCGAAACCGTGTCATTTGACTCAATTCAAACGCTTTTCTATGCACTACGAAATGATGCTGTTGATGCGGCTATGCTACCGCAGAGCATTGCAGCGTATCAGCTAAACCAGTTTTATATTGGTGAGTTTTATATCAACCCTAAATATCGATATACACAGCCAATTTATTTTTTAATTAATAGGCACTTTTCTGAATTAACAACGTTGCTAGACAGTTTATTTAAAACCTTAACCAGTAATGATTTTAGCCATGTAGTAAATCGTCATGGTAT
The DNA here is from genome assembly GCF_016464045.1 of Pseudoalteromonas sp. bablab_jr011. Taxonomy (NCBI): domain Bacteria; kingdom Pseudomonadati; phylum Pseudomonadota; class Gammaproteobacteria; order Alteromonadales; family Pseudoalteromonadaceae; genus Pseudoalteromonas; species Pseudoalteromonas sp. bablab_jr011. The sequence goes on from NZ_JACDWU010000076.1 coordinate 1,883, forward strand.
TTTTAATATAGAGCGTGGTTATGATAAAAAAACGGTCAATATCACTGCAATTTTGGTGTTGATTTTAGTTGTTTTATCACTGACTTACTTTATCAATCGGCGTCTCAATATAAATAGGGAAATAGCGAGTCGTAAGCAATCAGAACAGGCTGCACTGAGTAAGCTTAATTTTACGCAAAAGTTAATTGATGATTTACCCACGATGGTTGTTATTCAGGATCAAGACCAAAAACGCATCATGTGGAATAAAGCGTATAAAGATAATTTCGCGCATCTTTGGGATGACGAGCAGCAATTTTTGCGCAGTGATCTTGCAGTCGTTAAAGAATTATTAGATCAAAATAAGCAAAGCCTTACTTCGGGTAAAATAATTAATCAACATATCCGCTTCACCAATCGTCTGGGTAAACCACTCGAATTGCTTTATACAAAGAAGCCTTTTTTGGGGATTGACGGCCATATCGCAGGGATCATGACTGTGATAACTGATGTCACAGAGCATAATAATCTGCAGCGAGAAAATGAATCTGTTCAAAAATTATTAAAGACGATCACTGATACGATACCCGGCGGGGTATTTCAATATGAATACTATGACAATGGTGAGGGGTTTTATACTTACATAAGTAAAGGAGCGCAAAGCCTTTTAGGGATTACATCTCGAACCATTAACCAACGCGGTATGACAGGGTGTATTTCACCGCTTATTTTTGATGAAGACAGAGTAAAAATTGCGAAGAGTTTTAAGCGAGCGGCAAAGCGTAACTCAATGATTGATATTGAGTTTAGGGTTAATAACTTAGGGCAGAAAATATGGTGTCGTTACATTGCGACAGGCGAAAAAAATTCTGATGATCAACTTCAAGGCGTTCGCTGGAATGGTATATTGCTTGATATTAGTTTACTCAAGCGTCAGCAAGCAGATTTAAGTAAAGCAAATCAACTGGCTCATCAGGCCGATTTAGCTAAAAGCCGATTCATCGCGACCATGAGTCACGAGTTAAGAACCCCCATATCTGGCATTAATGGTTTTATTGAATTACTGCGGGCTTCTTATTTAGATGAAGAGCAGTTCTACCTCGTAGAACATATTGACAGTGCGATTTCGAAATTACGTAACTTGGTTGATGACATTTTATATTTTGCAAATACAAGCTCAGGTAAAATTGAAATCGACTGCCAAGATGTAGATCTCGAGTCCCACCTGTGCCGTGTTTTAAGGGCGCATGAATATTTAGCAAAACAAAAAGGTCTCGAATTCCGTTTAACGTGGCGAACAGCTGCTTTTACTCAAGCGCGTATAGATGTAAGTCATTTACTGCAAGTTTTGTCTAATATTTTAAATAATGCCGTTAAGTTTACTGAGAAAGGCGCGATTAGCTGCGATGTTTTATTTGAAAAACAGACCTTGAAGATTGAGATATCCGACACCGGCGCAGGAATGACTGCCCAGCAACTTGCGCATACTTTTAAACCCTTTGAGCAAGCTGATAACTCGACAGAGCGTCGTTATGGCGGCACAGGGCTCGGTTTAACACTTGCTAAGCAATTAATAGAAGCGATGAAAGGTGAAATTAATATTTCCAGTACATTTGGAAAAGGTACGAATGTATTTATTTCGGTTCCTTTGACTAAAGTCGCTAAACCTGATTTAGCAGTGAGTTCTGTTTATTGGTCTGTGTGTACTCAGAATCATTTATTACTGAATAATTTAGCAAGCATGGGAGTTAAACATAATCAACTCAGCCATCCTTTAGATGCTAACGTATTTCAGCAAGTTGATAATATGATTATTGATGAAAAGTATGCCATTGAGCGTTGGGGTAAAAACTGGCAAAAGAATATTTGTAATATTGAGAATAAATACATCATCGTGGCCAGCGCTAATGATACTCAAACTCCCGCAAAATGTAGTTGCCATATTTTACTTGTTGATCCTCTTTATCCCGATTTACTCAGAGAGCTGGTTAACAATGTTCATTGTGGTGTTGACGTATTACCACACAGCCTCACAACTGCGTTGCATGGACAGATTCTAATTGCAGAAGATAATAAAACTAATCAGCTTCTTTTAGAAAAACAGTGTCAAAAATTAGGCATAAAAGCCGTGATGGTTGAAGACGGTTTAGCCGCATTAAAAGCCCTAGAAAATGATAATTTTGATGTATTACTAACTGACTGTCATATGCCTCATTTAGATGGCTTTAAATTAGCTAAACAGTTACGCGATAAAGAAAAGTTTAAGTATTTACCGATAATTGGTTTTACTGCTGACGATTCACAAGAGTGCCTAAATAAAGCGTTAGATGCAGGTATGAACAGTGTGTTATTTAAGCCATATAAACTTAACGAGTTATATAATCGTTTAGCCGAGTTTATTGAGGCCCGAATTCAGATAATAAGTGCACCACTCATGGTTAAACGGTGAGAAGAGATCAACTGCCTGTTGGTGGTACTCTGTAATCGCCAAAAAACAAGAGTAGATACCATGAGTTACAAGCAGTTGATCGAAGGGCAAAGATACC
>NZ_JACDWU010000077.1:0-283 GCF_016464045.1 Pseudoalteromonas sp. bablab_jr011
AACTACTCGCGCCTAAAGGCATCGAGCTTCCAAGATAATAGCCTAAGCTACTAACCTTTCTTTTTTGACGCTTCGTTGGACACCGCTAGTCGAGCTTTTGACTCGGCTAGTCTTACGATTGCCTCCACGTCCACTATCTGCCTGAGTTATTAGAACTCCATCGCCAGACAACACCGTTCCAGTGTCTAATATTAGGTTAATTGCCCGTTTCTTTATGACCTTTGATGCATTGTTATCTGCATTGTCAGTATTGCCACAGTTACCGCACACAAATAGCTCTTGT
>NZ_JACDWU010000078.1:0-320 GCF_016464045.1 Pseudoalteromonas sp. bablab_jr011
ACAACGTTGATAGGCAGGATGTGGAAGTGGTGTGAGCCATTAAGCTAACCTGTACTAATTACCCGTGAGGCTTAACCATACAACGCCAAACGCGTTTTATGACAGCGTAACAGACAGAAGTTAGTATACTAAAGTAGATTTTACGATTATCAGATTTCCAGATTTTAGTTAATTGCAGATGCGATTAACAACCAAATTTGCTTGGTGACAATAGCGTTTTGGACCCACCTGATTCCATGCCGAACTCAGTAGTGAAACGAAACAGCGCCGATGATAGTGTGGCATTTGCCATGTGAAAGTAGGACATCGCCAGGCTCCTA
>NZ_JACDWU010000079.1:0-87874 GCF_016464045.1 Pseudoalteromonas sp. bablab_jr011
GATCTTCGGCTTCATGATCGTGGAGGCTGTCGGCGGCGTGCTGTCGGGCTCGCTGGCCCTTCTGGCCGATGCGGGCCACATGCTGACCGATGCAGCAGCGCTGGCTCTGGCATACGCGGCATTCCGGTTCGGGCGCCGACCGGCTGACAGCAAGCGCACCTTTGGCTACCTTCGGTTCGAGGTCATCGCCGGCTTCCTGAACGCTGTGACGCTCTTTGTGATCGTGGCATGGATCGCCTATGAAGCATGGGAGCGACTGCAAGCTCCGCCCGTCATCCTTGCCGGCCCGATGATGATCGTTGCCGTGCTTGGATTGCTGGTAAACGTTCTGGTGTTGTGGATCATGACCCGCGGAGAGACCGAGCACGTCAACGTGAAGGGGGCCATCCTGCACGTGATGGGCGACCTGCTGGGCTCGGTCGGTGCCATCGTCGCTGCAGTGGTCATCTATCTCATTGGTTGGACGCCAATTGACCCCATCCTGTCGGTGCTGGTGGCAGCCCTGATCCTGCGCAGCGCCTGGAAGCTCCTGGCGAAATCGATCCACATTTTGCTCGAAGGTGCGCCCGAGGACGCTTCTCCGGAGCAGGTGGAACAAGGCCTGATGGGCGCGGTGCCTGGCTTGGCGGCCGTCAGTCATGTGCATGTATGGCAGCTTACCTCTGGTCGCACGATGGCCACGCTGCACGTTCGCCCTAGTGTGGCTGAGGAAGCGCGCACCGTGGTCAAGTGCGTAGAGGTGGTGCTTCGAGAGCAATTTGGCATCGAGCACGCGACGGTCGGGATCGAATGGAACTCTCCTGGTGAAAAGAACCTTTGCAGCTTGCAGCCGACAGGTGGGCCGCAAGGGCACACCCCACATGAGCATGACACTAGCCACAGCCATGAAAAGGGTCATAAGCACGACCATTCCGTCCCAGGTCATCAACACTGATGCTGCAGCCAGCGTAGTGCTGGCAACTCAGGGACAAGAAATCCATGACTTCTCGAAAACACGCCAATGGCGACAATGCTCAGAATTGCGCCACCAATGCTCAGCGTTCGGCCCCAGAGCTCTTGGCGCTCTCTCATAGTGACGTCGCTGTTCTCGCTGAGACTTTTCTCCTGTTAGGAGATCAATCGCGCCTGAAGATCCTGCTGCAGTGCATGCGCGGATCAGTCGCGGTGGGCGACATCGCAGAAACGCTCGATCTATCCCAATTCTTGGTCAGTCATCATCTGCGGCTCCTGCGTGGAGCTCGACTTGTGCGTGGATAACGTCAGGCGAAACATATCTTCTACTGCATCGCGGATGAGCACATCAGTCAAGTGTTTCAGGACATGGTCTGTCACTTCTCTGAGGAATGATTGCGAATTGCGTCGAACGCAAAGATGCCTACTTTTTGCTGGGCATTTTCGCGATTGTGCAAGAGAGGTGCCAGCCCGTCAGCAACTGTAATGCGCCATCCCAGTCCTGAGTAAGCGCGACTTCGCCCATGCGTGATGTTTGGGTGACGGTTGTATGAATCTGACCGCACTCAATCCCCTGGGCCTCATCAGCCGACGCCAGCTTTCACTCCCCCCCATCGTGAGCGTAGAAATTAACCATGCTAACTTCATGAATTAAACAATTGAACATATCTTCATATGTGTGCTAAAATTCAATCTGCATTTTGAAAATGTGTCGAAACTGTAAGCACGTGCGCCGCACGCCACAACCACAGACGATCGTAAACAGAAGGACAACAGCCTTCTTTTTTAATGATTAACACATGAATGTATGTTTATGTGTTTGTTTTATTTAAGCGGTTTGTGCGGCGTGCGGCGAACCTAACTTGCAAAGTGTTCAGAGAACTTGGAGGTAGATATGACAAGGGAAATAACGGAGTACCAGGACAAGGCTAGGGAGCAGCTGAGCTTCCGTGTGGAGGGCATGGATTGCGCGAGCTGCGTCGGCAAAATCGAGAAGGCCCTTTCCCGAATGGATGGGCTGACGGACGTGCAAGTCAATTTTTCTAGCGAAACGCTGACGTTGACTCGCAATCTGAAAAGCCGCTTCACTGCTCGCGATGTAGCTAAGAAAATCAAAACTTTGGGGTTCGGCGTGGAAGAACTGCCAGTGTCGTCGCTCTCGATTGCGGCCTTATCGCGCCAATCGGTCCATGCACATGACCACAGCGAAGATCACAAGGATGGTCACGCTTGCGGCGGTGATCATGGGCACGGCCACACGCAAAAGACAAACGGCGGGCATGAACACGGCTCCTGCAGTGGACATGATCACACCTCACACGCTCGCCGCGAGCCCCCTGGTAACCCACCCAACGTTTCGATGCATGTGGAAGGCATGGACTGCGCGAGCTGCGTTGGCAAGATTGAAACGGCTCTTGCTCGCATGGCGGGCGTATCAGATGCCCGCATCAACTTCACGGCAGAAACGCTTGAGCTGACGCTCGCGTCTGGAAGTCCTACACATATTGGCGACATCGAGAAGACCATCAAAAGCCTGGGTTTCGGCGTCTCCGACGTGCGCCGCCTTGATGGATCCTCGCCTGCCGCGCCTGCCCGCGTGCCCTCAGCTATCACTCAACGCTGGTGGCAGACGAAGAAGGGTAAGCATGTGCAGGGCCTAGCAGCTCTCATGGGCTCGGCATATGCAGTTGCTCAATTTATCCCCGGCTATGCCGAATGGATCTTTGCCGCTGCCGTGATCGCTGGCGTACTCCCGTTCGCGCGCAAAGCCTTCGCGCTGGCCATATCTGGCTCCCCGTTCTCCATCGAAACACTGATGGTTGTCGCCTCGCTGGGCGCGCTCGTGATTGGCGAGGCCGAGGAGGCCGCTGCTGTGGTGTTCCTGTTCGCGGTCGGCGAGCTGCTTGAAAGTGTGGCCGCTGGCCGCGCCCGCGCCGGCATTAAAGCGCTGGCTTCTCTGGTGCCTAAAACTGCTGTCTTGCTCGACGCCAATGGTGGGCAGCGCGAAGTGCCCGCTGCCTCCCTGAGCGTGAACGACCGGGTTTTGGTGCGCCCGGGTGATCGAGTGCCCGCTGACGGCAAGATCTTCCGCGGCGAAAGCAGTCTCGATGAATCTCCGATCACAGGGGAGTCCGTGCCGCGTCAAAAGGCCGGTGGCGATGACGTATTTGCCGGCTCGATCAACGTCGATGGTGTGCTTGAAGTTCTGGTTGAGAAGGCTGCATCGGACAACACCATCTCGCGCATCATCCAGCTCGTCGAGCAAGCTCAATCCTCCAAGGCGCCGACGGCACGCTTCATCGAAAAGTTCAGCCGTTACTACACCCCGGCCGTGATGGCCATCGCGGCGCTGATCGTCGTGGTTCCCCCGCTTACCATGGGTGGTGATTGGGGCACTTGGCTGTACCGTGGTCTTGCTTTGCTGCTAATCGCGTGCCCGTGCGCCTTGGTTTTGTCAACGCCGGCGGCCATTGCCTCGGGACTGGCTGTTGCTACTCGCCGTGGTTTGCTGATTAAAGGTGGCAACGCCTTGGAAACCATTGGTCGCGTTCGCACAGTCGCCTTCGATAAGACTGGCACGCTGACAGAGGGCAAGCCGCGCATCACTGAAGTCGTGCCTTTCGGGCAATCCAAGCAGCAACAGGTACTGGCGCTCGCCGCCGCCGTCGAGTCTGGATCGAATCACCCGTTGGCGAAGGCAATCGTTGCCCACGCCAAGAGCCTCGATGTGGAGGTTCCACAAGCCACCGAAGCATTCGCTATCCCGGGCAAGGCAGTTCGCGCTACCGTGAACGGCAGCAAGCTAGCCGTGGGATCGCCCGTCCATGCAGGGCAGATGGCCACGCTGACCCTCGCGCACCAGCAGGAAATCGCCAAGCTGGAAGATGGTGGCAAGACGGTGGTGGTTCTGTTCGACGAAGCAAGCAAGAATGTCATGGGCCTGTTGGCCTTGCGTGACGAACCTCGCCGTGACGCCCGCGAAGGCGTGGCCCAGCTCAAGGCGATGGGTGTGCGCTCGGTCATGCTCACCGGTGACAATCGGAGAACTGCGCAGGCCATCGCCGGCAAGCTGGATATCGAGTGGGAGAGTGAGTTGCTTCCGCAAGACAAGTTGCGCCTGGTCAACGACTTGAAGCGCGACGCGAAGGTGGCGATGGTCGGCGACGGCATCAACGACGCGCCGGCCTTGGCGACCGCCGATGTAGGGATCGCCATGGGCGGCGGCACCGACGTGGCCCTAGAGACCGCAGACGCTGCTCTGCTCAAGAGCCGCGTCACGGACGTTGCGCACCTGGTGGCGCTGTCCCGCGCGACGATGGCCAACATCCACCAGAACGTAGTGTTCGCCATTGGCCTCAAGGGCCTGTTCCTAGTCACCAGTGTGCTGGGTATCACTGGCCTTTGGGTTGCTGTGCTGGCCGACACCGGTGCCACCGCTTTGGTCACGCTCAATGCGCTGCGCCTACTCCGCTTTAAGGGTGCCCAAGAGCCAGCCGATGGCCAGAACGGAGGTCATCAAAGCTCTGTGTCCGTACAGGATGCCCATTGAGGTATTGCAGAGGGCTTGAACTGCCGTTGTTGCGGCGCCAAGCCCTTCCATATCTTCATCTGTAAATCGATCTCCGAAAACATCGATGTTAGGCGATAAACGAATGCCTTTAGAACAACGAGTTTAAATAGATGGGATGATCGGACGTGGATAATGGGCTCAGATGCGTCCCTTTCGGCCGTAACTGCATCTCATGCGTTCACCGGGAGGCCGGAAGGTTCCAGAGCTTGTAGTCCAGTCCCATGCTCGTCATGGTCATCGAAAAAGGCTTGACCTTGACGTGGTTGTAAGGGCTAGCCTTTAGAAACATATGCGAACCGCTTCGGATGGACCGAAGCCCCGTAATAAAAAAGTAACTTCCATGCATAAAAAAATCAGGATCATTTTGGTAGCTAGCGTCATCGCGGCCGTCGGGGGGATAGCGGTGGCTGCCCGAGATGGCAAGGATGAAAGTAAACCAGCAGCACCACCACCAGCTGGCGCACCGATGGCACCGCAGGTGCCTGTGGCTGAGGCCATCACGCGCACAATCACGCCGTCAACTGAGTTCACCGGCTTCTTGGCCGCACCGAAGGTGGTCGAGTTGCGCTCGCGTGTGGGGGGGGCCGTCGACGCGGTGAGCGTGCCCGAGGGAAGTCTGGTACGCAAGGGGCAATTGTTGTTCCAGATTGACCCACGGCCTTTCCAAGTCGCGCTCGACACCGCCACGGCGCAGTTGCGGCAGGCTGAGGTGCTGTCCAGTCAGGCTCAGGCCGACTTTGATCGTGCCGAGCGGCTTGTTGCCACTGGCGCCCTGTCTCGGAAGACCTATGACGATGCAGTCTCCGCACGCAATGCGCGTCAGGCGCAGGTACAGGCGGCAAAGGCCACAGTCGCAGCGGCGCAGCTCGACCTGTCCTACGCGCGGGTATCGGCACCAATTGCCGGGCGCGTGGACCGAGTGCTGGTAACCGAGGGCAACCTGGTCAGCGGCGGCGGTGCAGGAGCAGCCACGCTACTTACCACGATCGTGTCCATCGATCCTGTGCACGTCTATTTCGACATCGATGAGGCAACCTACGTCAATGTGGTGAGCCGCTCGAGACCTGGTTCAGGGACTCATGCTTCGTTGCCCGTTCAAGTAGGCTTGAGCACTGACAGAAACTTTCCGTACAAGGGCGTGCTCGACTTCGTCGGCAATGCGATTGATAGAAGTACCGGCACGATCCGCGCTCGCGCGGTCGTCCCCAACCCTGATGGACGGCTGACGCCTGGGCTGTTTGCGAGGGCCAAGCTCTCCACCGCAAGCTCTCGGCAGGCCGTCCTCATCGACGACCAAGCGGTTGGCACCGATCAAGGCCGAAACTATGTTCTGGTCGTGGGTGAAAACAACCAAGCTCAGTATCGTCCGATTGAGCTGGGTCCCGTAGTCGACGGTCTGCGCGTTATAAACGGTGGCCTGCAGGGTGGCGAAAAAATCATAATCAAAGGCCTCGTACGACCTGGTATGACTGTCACGCCGCGCATGGTGCCCATGCAGGGGCCGGCAGCACCGGCCGCCGGCGCTCCCGACGCGACTAAGACTGCGGCTAGTGCCCCGGCAGTCCCTGCGGAGTCTGCCAAGGCCGCTGGGGCGGCTGGGGCCGATCAGGTCAAGGCTGACAGCGCAGCTGGCTCAGCGGAGGCTCGCAAATGAATTTCCCCCGTTTCTTCATCAACCGCCCTATCTTCGCAATCGTCCTTTCGGTGCTGATGCTGATCGCGGGCGCGATCAGCTACTTCCAGTTGCCACTGAGCGAGTACCCTCAGGTTACCCCCCCAACGGTACAGGTCACGGCGAGCTATCCCGGCGCCAATCCGCAAGTGATTGCCGACACCGTGGCATCGCCGCTAGAGCAAGCCATCAACGGCGTGGAAGGCATGATGTACATGCAGTCCCAGATGTCCACGGACGGAAAGATGGTGCTCACCATCTCTTTCGAGCAACACATCAACGCCGATATCGCGCAAATCCAGGTGCAGAACCGGGTGTCGCGTGCGCTACCCCGGTTGCCACCCGAGGTCCAACGCATCGGCGTTGTGACTGAGAAGACCGCGCCCGACATCCTGATGGTTGTGAACATGCTATCGCCAGGGGATCGTTACGACCCGCTGTATGTGTCCAACTACGCGATGCTCAACGTCCGTGACGAACTGGCACGCCTGCCGGGCATCGCCAACGTGTTGCTTGGTGGTGAGGGTGAGTACGCGATGCGGGTCTGGCTCGACCCCGAAAAGGTTGCGTCTCGTGGCATGACCGCTAGCGATGTGGTCGCCGCCATTCGGGAGCAGAACGTGCAGGTTGCGGCCGGCTCTATCGGTCAGCAGCCTAACGCCTCGTCTGCCTTTCAGGTCACCGTCAACGCACTCGGGCGTCTCACCACCGAAGAGCAATTCGGCGATATCGTCATCAAGGCTGGCACCCACGGCCAGGTTACACGCTTGCGCGACGTGGCACGTGTGGAGTTAGGTGCGGAGAACTACACCATGCGCGCCCAACTTGATGGCGGCAACACGGTTGGCATTCAGATCCTGATGACGCCTGGCTCCAATGCACTAGATGTGTCTAGCGCGGTACGCGCGACGATGGATCGTCTACAAGCAAGCTTTCCAGAGGGCATCGAGTACAAGATCGCCTACGATCCTACGGTCTTCGTGCGGGCCTCGCTTCAGTCTGTAGCGGTCACGCTGCTAGAGGCGATTCTGCTGGTGGTGATCGTGGTGGTGCTGTTCCTGCAATCCTGGAGAGCGTCGATCATCCCGCTGATCGCCGTGCCGGTCTCGCTGGTCGGCACCTTCGCCGTAATGCACATGTTCGGCTTCTCGTTGAACACACTGTCATTGTTCGGCCTCGTACTCTCAATCGGCATTGTTGTGGACGACGCCATCGTCGTGGTAGAAAACGTGGAGCGCCACATGGCACTTGGCGAGTCGCCCAAGGACGCAGCGCTCAAAGCCATGGACGAGGTTACTGGCCCGATCCTGGCCATCACCTCGGTGCTGGCGGCGGTCTTCATTCCCTCGGCGTTCCTGTCTGGGCTGCAAGGCGAGTTCTATCGCCAGTTCGCGCTGACCATCGCGTTCTCGACCATCCTATCGGCGATCAATTCGCTCACACTGTCGCCCGCGCTGGCCGCCATCCTGCTCAAGCCGCATCATGGCGCGGCCCAGCCCGATCGAGTCACGCGCCTCATCGACGGCCTGTTTGGTGGCTTCTTCCGCCGCTTCAACCGCTTCTTTGACAGCGCCTCGAATGCTTATGTCGGAGGCGTGCGCCGCGCAGTTCGCGGAAGTGCTGTGGTGCTGCTGCTCTATGTCGGTTTCCTGGGGTTGACGTGGCTGGGCTTTCATAAGGTACCTGCCGGCTTTGTGCCCGCACAGGACAAGTATTACCTCGTGGGCATCGCCCAGCTTCCGACTGGTGCCTCGCTGGACCGCACCGACGCGGTTGTCAAGGAAATGAGCAAGATCGCGCTTGCCGAGCCTGGCGTCGAAAGCGTGATGGCATTCCCCGGCTTATCCTTCAACGGCCCAGTGAATCAGCCCAACACCGCGCTGGTGTTCGCCATGCTCAAGCCCTTCAACGAACGAAAGGACCCGTCGTTGTCGGCGTTCGCCATTCAAGGCAGGCTCATGGGCAAATTCAGTCAAATACCGGACGGCTTCGTCGGGATTTTTCCTCCGCCACCGGTGCCTGGCCTGGGTTCAATGGGCGGCTTCAAGTTGCAGATCGAAGACCGTGCGGGCCTGGGGCCAGACGCACTTGCACAGGCCCAAGGTCAGATCATGGGCAAAGCCATGCAAGCGCCTGAGCTGGCCAACATGTTGGCCAGCTTCCAGGCCAATGCTCCACAGTTGCAGGTGGACATCGACCGCGTAAAGGCCAAGTCGCAAGGTGTGTCGCTGACCGAAGTTTTTGACACGCTGCAGATCAATCTGGGCTCGCTTTATGTCAATGACTTCAATCGATTTGGCCGAACTTACCGAGTGATGACGCAGGCCGATGCGAAGTTCCGTATGCAGGCTGAAGACATTGGCATGCTGAAGGTGCGGAACGCTTCGGGGGACATGATCCCGTTGAGCGCGATCGCGACGATCTCACGTAGCTCCGGTCCCGATCGAGTGATGCACTACAACGGGTTCCCATCAGCTGACATCAGCGGCGGACCAGCACCGGGCTATTCGTCTGGCCAGGCTACTGCCGCGATCGAGAAGATCGTGAGCGAATCGCTGCCGGACGGCATGACCTACGAATGGACTGACTTGACGTTCCAAGAAAAGCGGGTTGGCAACACCTCCATCTACATTTTTGCGTTGGCAGTGCTGTTGGCATTCTTGTTCCTGGCAGCTCAGTACAACAGTTGGTCGCTTCCATTCGCTGTTCTGTTGATCGCGCCCATGGCGTTGCTTTCGGCGATCGCCGGTGTTTGGCTTACGGGCGGCGACAACAATATCTTCACGCAAATTGGCTTCGTGGTGCTCGTAGGCCTGGCAGCCAAGAATGCAATTCTGATCGTGGAGTTTGCCCGTGCCAAGGAGAGTGAAGGTGTCGATCCGTTGGCGGCCGTGCTTGAAGCGGCGCGGCTGCGGCTGCGCCCGATTCTGATGACGTCACTGGCTTTTATCGCTGGCGTGATACCGCTGGTGCTCGCGAGTGGAGCGGGTGCCGAGATGCGTCACGCAATGGGTATCGCTGTGTTCGCCGGCATGTTGGGCGTGACGGCATTCGGTCTGGTGCTCACGCCGGTGTTCTACGTCGTAGTGCGCAAGCTGGCGTTGCGTCGTGAAGCCAGTCAAGCCCGCGTCGGTATGAGCGACAAGCATAACGGCCAGGAGGAATTTTGAGATGAAGAAACCTTTCGCACTCACACAACCTGCCAAGAGCTTGGCACCGGTAGCTTTCGCGATAGCGTTAGCCGGTTGTTCCATGGCACCCAAGTACGATCGGCCGCCAGCGCCGATTGATATAGTATATCCTTCGGGCGCGGCCTATGCAGAACCGGCGAAAGCGACGCCAGAGGCCCCAGTCACGGACGCGGCCGATATCGGCTGGCGAGATTTCTTCCGCGACCCGCTGTTGCAACAATTGATCGGTATCGCGCTGGAGAGCAACCGCGACATGCGCAAAGCTGCGCTCAACGTTGAGGCGGCGCAGGCACTGTACCGCATTCAGCGCGCTGAGGTGCTCCCGAACTTGGGGGTATCCGGCAGAGGGGCCGCAGAACGACTGCCAGCCGATCTCAGCAACACCGGCGCTGCCGACGTCGTGCGTCGTTACGAGGTTGCTGGGGTGACCGCTGCCTGGGAACTGGACGTCTGGGGCCGTATCCGCAGCCTCAGCAACCAAGCGCTGGCTTCCTACTTGGCTATGGACGAGACTCGCATAGCGACGCAGATGAGTTTGATCTCTGAGGTTGCTAACGCCTATCTCACGTTGCGGGCTGACCAGGAGTTACTGCAGTTAACAGGCGAGACGCTCGGCACGCAAAAGCGTTCGCATGAACTTACTGCCCAACTGTTCGAGGCTGGCAATGCCACGCAACTTGACGTGCGCCGCTCGGAAATTGTACTGCGTACAGCCGAGGCCAACTTCGCGGACTACACACGTCAAACGGCCAAAGACCGAAACGCGCTAGTGCTACTGCTCGGCCAGCCGCTGACGCTTGAGCTGTCGCAGCAACTTGACAAAGCCATAGTGCTGCCGGATGGCATCGTGCCGACCGAACTGCCCAGTGGCCTACCTTCTGAGTTGCTCGTGCGCCGACCGGATGTGCGCGCGGCCGAGCAGGTACTTCTGGGTGCCAACGCCAGTATCGGAGCAGCGCGAGCCGCTTTCTTCCCCACCATCAGCTTGACGGGTTCGGCGGGGACGGCAAGCGCATCGCTTGATGGGCTCTTCGAATCGGGTTCGCGCGCCTGGAGCTTCTTGCCGCAGATTACGGTGCCTATTTTCCGGGGTGGCGCGTTGCGCGCCAATCTGGATGTGGCGCACGTAAAAAAGCGCATCGAGATCGCCAACTACGAGAAGTCCATTCAAGTTGCTTTTAGTGAAGTGGCTGATGGCCTTGCCGGCAAGCGAACACTTGATGAGCAGATTCGTTCAGAGCAATTCCTGGTTGCTGCTAGTCAGGGCATGTATGACCTGGCCGAGCAACGTTTCAGGGAAGGTGTGGACGATAACCTCACCTTGCTTGACGCGCAGCGTACGCTGTACAGCGCGCAGCAGACGTTGGTGCGTACGCGTCTGGCTCGGTTGAGCAACCTTATCGCGCTCTACAAGGCTCTGGGAGGCGGGTGGACAGAGAGCACACCAAGTGGTGTGGCGCAAGCGAGTCGATAGTTAGTTTTTCCCTACTGGCACTGGTATTGGATATTCGTACCAAGAAATGACGCATGGTGGCAGTCGCCTCCATGCGTGTGTAGATGAGTATGAAAACCGGCGAGCTTGCAAAGCTAACGAGGACTCCCTGGGTTCTACGAGGCTCAGGGTCTTTTACCTGCTCCTGATCGTTATAGCAACAACTAAAGGCAATAAAGGCAGGAGCAAGTTGAGCGGTTGCAGCTTATACTAAGTTGCAAAGTATTAGGTATCAGTCTGGAGCAGATCCGGACTATCTCAGGGGGTAGCTTTGACCGACATTTTTGATGTATTACAGGTAAATTTGGGATCGCTTTACGTCAATGATTTTAATGGATTTGGCCGTACCTACCGTGTAATAACTCAAGCTGATGCCCCATTCCGTATGCAGGCAGACGATATTGGATTATTGAAAGTCAGGAATTCTGCTGGTGATATGATCCCTTTATAAGTATTGATCAATATCAAACTAACTTCAGATCCTGATCGCGTTATGAGATACAACGGCTATCCATCCGCTGATATTACGGGAGGTACTGCATCAGGATATTCTTTTGGTCAGGCTACAGATGCTATTGAGAAAATAGTTAAGGAAAATCTACCTGAAGGTATGGCGTACGAATGGACTGATCTGACCTATCAGGAAAAATTAGCGGGCAATTCCGCACTGTATATTTTCCCATTGGCGGTATTCTTTGCATTCTTGATTCTTGCCGCTCAGTACAACAGTTGGTCGCTTCCATTTGCTGTGCTGCTTATTGCACCAATGGCACTCCTTTCTGCAATTGGCGGTATATGGATCTAAACGGTGATAATAACATCTATACTCAAATTGGCTTCGTTGTTTTAGTCGGGCTGGCCGCAAAAAATGCCATTTTAATCGTTGATTTTGCAAGGACTCAGGAGAATTAGTGACGATCACCGCTTGGGGCCGTACTCGAGGCAGCGTACTTACGTTTGCGTCCTATTTTGATGACTTCTCTTGTATTTATTGCTGGTGTGATATCTCTTGTACTAGCTAGTGGTGCTGGAGCAGAAATGCGTCACGCCATGGGTATTGCAGTGTTTGCCGGTATGCTTGGTGTAACCTTCTTTGGATTACTACTTACGCCGGTGTTTTACGTTATAGTAAGAAATCTGTCATTAAGAAAAAACGCAGAAAGTATAGTCAATCTTTAGTGAAAAGATATCAGAGTGAAATGAGTTTAGACCTTGACCTTACAACAGTGGAAAGCCCTACAATCAGAAGTACTCAAACCAAACTGGAGGTATATAAATGCAATTTCATTTAGAAAATATGACATGTGGGGGCTGCGCCCGGACGGTAACTAAAGCAATTAAGGATATAGACCCAGAGGCTACAGTTTTAACTGATCCTCCGACTCGTAAGGTGACGGTAAAAACTTCATTATCAGTTGAAAAGGTCTCCTATGCTCTAATTGAAGCAGGCTTCCCTCCTCGGGATTAGTATTTTCCTTTTACGGTTGCCTCCTGAATGAGGCAACTTTAAATTTCGCATTCAGGGCATTCATTCATAGACTGGACCTTAAGAATTAAGCCCATGCAGTATCCCATCTAACGTGATGTTTTGTTTGTCTTTTGACTGTTGGGCTTTTTGGGCGTTCTTCGTTATATAACGGGTCGCCCAATCTATCCTCTCCGCTATTTCTGACCATGCGTGCTGGCTGATGCTTTCAAGATCGGCAACAGCCAAATTTCCACATTTTTGGCGGCCTTGAATAGCTAGACTGATGGCATGATTTGAAGAAAGACGCTTCGCCGAATGATCAGAGCGAGCAGGCTTGACCATACCAAACCATCTACAATCGCTTTCTGTGCCGCCATAAATTTCTGCAAGTTTGTATGGGATTTCAACTCTTTGAATCGCAACTTCACCTGCCAGCGACAACGATAGATTGCCATAACATCATCCGCTTAGTAGGTTTCCCGCGGGAGGTTGATAAGCCAGATGCAAAATCGTATTTCTCCGGCAAAACAGAGCCTTATTACTCTGAATATCTGCTTTCCTCGACGAACTTGCAAATCGAGCGTAAGCGCCTCATAAACCGCGCATTCTAATCACCTAACACGCAGAATAAGATCAAGTCTCCAACCATAAGGAGATTTAAAATGGCAAACGATGCACCAACCAATAATGGCAAACGCTAATCAAGCAATCTGAATCGAGTTCATTATCAACACTCACATTTTGTAAGCTCAATCAACTCAATCCCTCAACGTTCTCTGCCAAGCGCCAGCAACTCAACAACACTGGCGCATCTCAAGGTTTTGTTAGAGCAGAAGTCGTTGAAAAGATAACTCAGTATCAGGCCCAAGTGGCAACCGCCAACATGACACTCTTCGTCAATGATATCGAACTGCGCAATCCCCAATGCACGCCAGTAAGTAACCTGGCTGAACTCATCGGTGCGCTATCATGAAAGGCATGCTGAGCTCACTAGAGATTTATCTGTATCGTGAAAGTGTCGATTTTAGAAAGTCCATCAACGGCCTTGCCGCGATTATCGAAAGTGACACCGATTTACCGTTAGTAAGTGGCGCATTATTCCTGTTCACCAAAAACAGCGCGATAAAATCAAAGTGTTGTGCTGGCGTGTGCCACGAACAAAAGGTTAATACCTTTTGGATCTGTATTTCTGATGAGAGAAGGCCTCTCGAAATCTACCTGTAGGGGGCGGTTTCAAAACCACCAAGTGCTTCTGTAAAGTGCGGTTTGGAGACTTATCTGATCGCTCATTCAACACTGAGTTCACCTTCGCAGGTGATCTACACTTCGGAGCAGCTATTTAGTAAGGTATTCAATTCTTCAATCTATCTAACCGAGTCCACATAGGACAACTGCATAGACTGGAGCCTCGATTTACATTAACGAGGACTCCTCATGCGAAAACTATCTCCATTTATTCTGGCGCTTGCGCTGTCTCCTTTTGTTCAAGCTGAACCTGTGTCTGAAGTGTCGCCCGTTGGCAAAATTGACGGCATGGTTTCTTTACCTGTCACGGGTATGAAAGCGGTCGAAAGCAATAACCGTATTATTTTTATGTCAGACAGTGGCCGGTTCGTCATTGATGGCACGCTCTATGATGCCTGGTCCAAAAAGCCGCTTACCAGTCTTGAAGAAATTCGTGAAGCGGGGAACACGCTGGACTTAAGTCGTCTTGGCTTAAAAATGGATGATTTGAACCCACTGACGCTGGGCGAAGGCAAAAAGAAAGTGGTGGTCTTTGTTGATCCACGATGCCCGCACTGCCATGAGCTTTTGAAACAAGCTTTACCGCTAACCAAAGAATACACCTTCCAAATACTCCCTGTGCCAGTGCTTGGTCCTGATTCAGAGCGTCAGGTTCGCCAGCTTGGCTGTGCGCGTGACAAGAAAGCGGCCACCGATGCATTGCTCAATGGCCGGATTGGTAACCTAGAACAGGATGATGCCTGCAACTTAGAGCCAATGCAGCGTACCTTGGTGACGGCTCAAATCCTGGGCATTCAAGGTGTGCCTTTCATCGTCGCCAATGATGGTCGCATCAGTCGAGGCCGTCCTTATGATCTTTCTGCTTGGTTGGAGGGGCGTTAATGAAAGCCTCTCTGTATTCAGGGCAACGCGCTTCAGAGCTGTTGCCAGTATTGGCCTATTCAGACGATGAGCAACTGTTTTTCATGGAAGACCAGAGTGTTGGCTTTGGTTTTCTATGTGACCCATTGCCGGGTGGTGATGAGTCTGTTGCAGATAGGGTTAATGTTCTACTCAACAACGACTGGCCAAAAGACACTTTGCTGCAATTTGGCCTGTACGCCTCGCCTGATATTCAAACCGACCTTCAACGCATGATGGGCTTACGGCATCGTCAATCCGATCCATTGCTCAGGGCGTCGATACGCAAACGTGCGGATTTCCTCGATGGGGGCACGGTTCAACCGATAGAAGAATCGACCCAGACTCAGGTACGCAACTTTCAACTGATCGTCACCTGCAAATTGCCTTTGGAAAGTCCTATACCGACGGAGCGTGAGTTGAGTCGAGCATCCGCGATTCGGGCTTCTTTCTCGCAAGCGCTGGCAACGGTTGGTTTTCGCGTCACTGAGATGACTGACCGAAATTGGCTCGCGGCATTAAGTTCGCAACTTAACTGGGGAAAAGATGCTTCTTGGCGCAATCCATCTCCAATCCGCAGTGAGGCAGATAAACCACTTCGAGAGCAAGTGTTGGATTATGACCGAGCTATCAAGGTGGATAGCCAAGGTCTGATGCTGGGCGATTACCGAGTTAAAACCTTATCGTTTAAGCGCTTGCCTGAGCGGATCTGGTTTGGTCATGCCGCAAGTTTTGCGGGCGATATGATGACGGGCAGTCGCGGTTTACGCGGCAGCTTTTTGCTGAATGTCACCATTCACTTTCCTTCAGCCGAGGCCATGCGATCTCGTTTAGAGACGAAGCGTCAATGGGCGGTCAATCAGGCCTATGGCCCGATGCTCAAGTTTGTGCCGGTGCTTGCAGCCAAGAAAAAGGGATTTGATGTTCTTTTTGAAGCCTTGCAAGAAGGTGATCGTCCTATTCGGGCAAACATGACCTTAACGCTGTTTTCCCAAACGGAAGAAGCGTCCATCAGCTCTGTTTCAAATGCTCGAACTTATTTCAAAGAACTCGGATTTGAGCTGATGGAAGACAAGTACTTCTGTTTGCCCATTTTTCTGAATGCCCTGCCATTTGGTGCCGACCGCCAGGCGATGAACGACTTGTTTCGATTCAAGACCATGGCGACACGGCATGTGATCCCTCTGTTGCCTTTGTTTGCGGATTGGAAAGGCACGGGCACGCCAGTGATTAACTTTGTTTCCCGTAATGGCCAGATCATGAGTGTGTCCCTTTATGACTCGGGCAGTAATTACAACTGTTGCATCGCGGCGCAATCGGGGTCGGGTAAGTCATTCCTGGTGAACGAAATCATCTCCTCCTACTTATCTGAAGGCGGCCAATGCTGGGTGATTGATGTTGGCCGCTCTTATGAAAAGCTGTGTGAAGTCTATGACGGTGAGTTCTTACAGTTCGGGCGGGACAGTGGCATTTGCTTGAATCCGTTTGAAATTGTTGAGGACTATGACGAAGAAGCGGATGTGCTGGTTGGGCTATTGGCTGCAATGGCCGCACCTACGCAGTCATTAACTGATTTTCAGATGGCCAACCTAAAGCGTCAGACCCGTGAACTTTGGGAGAAAAAAGGTCGTGCCATGTTGGTTGATGATGTGGCTGAGGCCTTAAAAAATCATGAAGACCGTCGTGTGCAAGACGTGGGTGAGCAGCTCTATCCGTTTACGACACAGGGCGAATATGGCCGTTTCTTTAATGGTCACAACAATATTCGTTTCAAAAACCGTTTCACTGTTCTGGAGTTAGAAGAGCTCAAGGGGCGCAAGCACCTACAACAAGTGGTGTTGCTTCAGCTTATCTACCAAATCCAACAAGAGATGTACTTAGGTGAGCGGGATCGTCGCAAGATTGTGTTCATTGACGAAGCCTGGGATCTGCTGACTCAAGGTGATGTCGGTAAGTTTATCGAGACGGGTTACCGTCGATTTCGAAAATATGGCGGCAGTGCTGTAACGGTAACGCAGTCGGTCAACGATTTATACGACAGCCCTACAGGTAAAGCCATCGCTGAAAACTCGGCCAATATGTACCTGCTTGGCCAAAAAGCTGAAACCATCAACGCGCTCAAAAAAGAAGGCCGCTTGCCACTCGGTGAAGGCGGTTATGAATACCTGAAAACCGTTCATACCGTCACTGGTGTCTATTCCGAAATTTTCTTTATTACCGAGATGGGCACCGGGATTGGCCGCCTCATCGTCGATCCGTTTCACAAGCTGTTGTACTCGTCCCGTGCAGAAGATGTAAACGCGATTAAGCAGTTAACGCGTAAAGGCCTTTCTGTTGCTGATGCCATCTCCCAGTTGTTAAAGGAGCGAGGCTATGAATAAGTCCACGCTTTGGCCATTTATGGCCTCTATTACTTTGTCTATTGCAGGCAGCGGTTTAATGACCAGCTGGCTCTTAATGAAAACACTCGAACCTATCCACAGCCAGTTGGCGTTAAGTACGCCCATTGCAGTCGTGGATTTTGGGGAGGCGGTGCTGTCACTGGGCCCCAATGCCAGCGAACAAGACATCGAATCCAGGTTGCTTCAGACCAATCAGCAAATTGAAAAGCTAAAAGCAGCCGGTTTTATCGTGCTGGATGCCCAAGCGGTGGTGGGTGCTGATGATTCCATATTTGTGCCAGTAGGCTCAAAGGAGGTGTCTCATGCAGATACTCCGTAAAAGAATGCCTTGGCGGCCATATCTCATCCGGTTGGCCGCTCTTGCGTTAATCATGGCCTTGGTAGGCACCTACGCCATGATGCGCTACCGAATAGGTATTGATACCCAGCAAGAGCGCTGCCTGCCTGATACCACGGTGTATCTGATTGACCTATGGAATAAAGAGCCCGTTAAGGATGGTTTGTATGCCTTCCACTCAAAAGGACTTGCTCCGTTATATAACGACGGTACTCGTATGCTTAAACGCCTAACAGGGATGCCAGGGGATGAAGTCAAGGTGACGCCTGAGCATGTGCTGGTGAACGGTGCTGAAGTCTCTACCGGCATGGCATTAGCCCAGCGTCTTGGTGTGGCTGAAACAGAATTTAGCCGTTCATTGATGCTGCAAGAAAACGAATATTGGTTTTCCGGCGAGGCCGCAACGAGTTTCGACTCCCGCTATTGGAATGCCGTTAAGCGCGAGCAGATTGTCGGTCGCGCTTGGCCGCTTTGGTAGGAGGTGGAAGATGAGAAGACTATACCTCTTATTTTTGTTGGTTGCGCCATTGGCTTGGGTTCAAGTGTCCTGGGCACAAGAGCCTTATCCGTTGTCTGACGAGGACAAAAAGATCGTCGAAATGAGCCGCAGCATTTTACAAAGTGCTGTGGATGGTTCATCTGAATTTATCGAGCCTTTTTCACCGATTGAACAACCTGCGTCGCTCAAAAACAACGATGAATGGTTGATATTTGCGTCGTCCTCACTGGGAGATTCCTCACTGAAGCAGCTATTTAAAGAGGCCAGTGCTACCGGCGCTATTGTGTTGTTTCGGGGAATTCCTGAAGGAAAGAACTTGGGGGCGGCTATCCGTGATTGGCATACGCTGATGGTGGGACTTGATCCTGTTCCTCAGGTTCGAATCGATCCGAAAGCCTTTGTGCACTGGCGGGTGACTAGCGTGCCTGCCATTTTCCGCATAGAAGATGACAAGGTGACTGCAAGTGCACTAGGGGTTTACAGCAAGGACTGGTTGCAGCGTCAAATTGAAAAAGGCAATACCGGTTCATTGGGTCAACGCGGTCCTATTCATTCCATTTTAGAACCGGATTTGATGCAAGTGGCGATGCAGCGTTTACAGTCGATTGACTTGGGCGCGTTAAAGAAAAAAGCCATTGAGCGATTCTGGTCTCGCCAAACTTTCACTGAGTTACCCAAAGCCACGCAGTATCGGATAAGAATGGTTGATCCAACCATCGTCATGAAGCGGCCACTATTGGATGCCAATGGCCGAACATTGATCCCAGCAGGAACGCGTATTAACCCGCTAAAAGCCTTGCCGTTTACTCAGCAGCTTGTGGTGTTTAATGCGTCGAACGCTGAAGAAGTGGACGCAGTTGCGCATTGGCTTGAGACGCAAGATAGGACACTGCGCCGCATTACGCTTATCACCACGCAGCTCGACCGTACTCAAGGTTGGAATAGCCTCAATGCGCTCGAAAAGACATTGGACAGTCCGGTTTACCTTCTCAATGCCTCGCTAAAGCAGCGCTTTGATCTGCAAGTCACCCCATCGTTTGTTCAAGCAAAGGGGCTCGCGTTTGAAATAGAAGAAATTCCAGCAAAGGAGCTTGTTCATGAAAAAGCTCAATAATACGTATCGTCTGTTGCGGACTCTCGTTGTCATGTTTGTCCTGGGCGCATCTATTTCTGCTAAAGCCGAACTGACCTGCCCAGACGCGGGTTTATTGTCCGGTAAGTTGCTGACGGATGTTTGCTGGTCATGCATTTTTCCTATCCGGGTTGCAGGTCTTCCACTTGGCTCTGGCAGTGTCCCAAGCGGCGCATCAAACAAGTCGTTTTGCTTATGTGAAGACAACTTAGGTGTGCCAAGGCCAGGTATTGTTACCAGCATGTGGGAGCCAGCGCGTCTGATTGAACTAGTCAGAACGCCGGGTTGTTCGCCTTCACTGGGAGGGATTCGCTTACCGTTAGGTGATAGGCGATTGCAAGGTGGTCATGGTGAAGGTGAATACGATACCGGTGATCTTGCTTTCTATCATTACCATTATTACGCCTTTCCGCTTTTGGTCATGCTCGATTTGTTCATGGATGGCAATTGCAATGCCGATGGTTACATGGATTTTGACTTGATGTATTTGTCGGAATTGGACCCAACATGGCTGAACGATGAACTGGCCTTTTTTACTCAGCCTGAAGCTGCTGCTGTTGCTAATCCATTGGCTATCTCTGCTTGTACCGCTGACGCTGCTTCATCAACGCTTGGTAAACCCATCGATCAGTTGTTTTGGTGTGCTGGCAGTTGGGGCCATCTCTATCCGTTATCTGGCCACACCTTAGCCTTTGGTTCATTAGCAGAAAACACCAGCCATTTAGCGGCGCGTGCAATCGCGGCTCAACACAGGCGTGGTCTTGCAAGACGAACAATGGGGAGCAGTGCGCTATGCCGACCTGTTATCGAACCCATGCTGCCGAAATCCCAATACAAGATGAGTATGTTCTTCCCTGTACCGGAAACTGAAAGTGCGCATGTCATCGGTGAAAGCACCATGAAATGGGGAGAGTGGCGAACGATCCCCGGTGCCGGTGAAGATGCGCTCTACATTTTGTGGCGCTGGCAAGACTGCTGTAACTCGGGAGGTTAACCATGAAACCAACACTTTTTACCCGAGTTTTAGCGGGTATTTTATCAATCACTATGGCGTGCCTGCCCTTACATGGTGTGGCCGCTGATGTGCAGCGCCAATCCGGCTTAAGCGGACAACAAGAAGGTAAGCAATTGCTGCAAAACTGGACGATGCCCGCACTCAATGGCAATACATTGTCGGTGCCGAATGGCAGTGGTAATGAGTCCATTAACTTGCAAGAGCTTTTCCCTGGTATGGATCAGGGCTCATTGGATGTCTTAACGGGCGTTTATGGCTCTGATGCCAGCATGAATCAATTGGGGACACAGCGCCAAGAGAGCATGGCATCCGAAAGTGGCGCTACGGGTGAAGCATTTCGTTCGCTACAGGAAATCAAAGACAGGTCTCGGCCAGATATGGTCAATGATCCGCTTTGGGCATTAACTGATGCGGTTCAAACTGACCCAAATCTATTAACGCAAAGCTTCCCCGGCTGTGAGTCTCAAGGTGAAGGCAGCCCAAACTACCAGCAATGTGACAGGCTCAATACAGCGGTTAACAGCTGCACGATTACTCACGATTACACGGCAGGCATTATTGAGCATGTTTCAGGACCAATGAACCTTCGCTCTTGTGGTGAGGGATGTCTTGAAGTTTGGATTGGACGAATTGGCGACAACTACTGGAGTGGCCGTTGTAAAGTGTTTGAACAGGCCATCACACTCAAAGTCGTGAACCCCGATGCGATTACCTCAGCCGTTCTTGAATACGCCAAATGGGATGACTACATGCAAGTGTGGCTTGGTGATCAGAAAGTCTGGTCTGGGCCGAACAATAACTTTCCACCAGAAACGGCTGGCCGCTGCGAGCTCAGTACAAGTTGGGAGCGCAATCCTAATACTGACTTAACCTCTAAGCTAAAAGCGGTAGAGCCCGGTTTAGAAGTGCCAGTAAAAATTCGCGTATCGGTAACGGGTAGTGGTGAGGGGTATGCACGTATCAAGGTGCGCTTTGATCCAACCAAGGTGGTGATGAATGATAGTTGGTCGCCACAATCCTGTATCGAACAAGCAGCGGATATCCCGACTAAGTTTTCAGACTACAGCATTCAATGCACGGATCAGCCGTCTTCAACCAACGGATGTACGGTGGTCAATGGTGTTTCAGTTTGTGAATCCTACTTTGCTCCAAGCCCTGTGGCTGGCATATCGCCTTTGTGTCGGCGTGTACAAGTCAGTGTGGATGATGAAAGCTATAAGGGGATTGAAAATCAGGCCTGCCAAGTGCTTGAAGCGAATCCTTCCTGTGGATTCATGTCGTCAGAATGTGCCGAAACCAATGATAAAGGTGAATGCATTCGTTTTACCGATACCTATGACTGTGGATTGCAAACCAGCGATCCAAAGTGCGTGGTATCCAATCTTATGCCGAGTAGTTTTGAGGCATGTGAGCCTACTCAGACGATTACGCCATTTACTGAAACCAAGCATGTACCGGATTACCAGGTGTGCGAGAAGATCAGCACGCTTACTCAGTGTCAGTTAGAACGACGTGTATCCGCTGAAACCCATCAACAAAGCTGGTCCATTGAGCGCGGTTGCTTTAGCTCTGAAACGCTCAGCTTTGTTCCACAGCACAGCAGTACCATGCAAACTGGAAACGCGACGCTGAGAGTGTTTGATAATCAAAATACTGAGATAAAAATCACCGAGTCGCCGTCCAAGGCAAATGGCTGGAAAACGACACTCTCATTGACGGGCAACAAGGAGACGGTCACAGAGACGAAACCGTCCATTAAATACCCTGAAATGACCTGTCCAAAAGGAACCTTGGTTGGCTCATTGTGCAAGGTCGTTAATGGGTCGATTATTTCGTGGCATGAACCGCAGGAAGTCACGCGTTCCAGATGTGAGTCCGGCTGGAACAAAGTCGATTTCGATACTTGCAGCCGAGAAGTTCAGAAGTGTTTGGCTCCTGCGAAACTGAGTGCTTCCTTGACCTTCTCTGGCAAATACTTAGAGCAAGACGTTGTTCATCAATCAAGTGATCCGGGCATAGACCAATGCTTGATGCAAACGGATCAGTTCACTGCGGTGCAGTGGCAGTGTTTGGATACGGGCATAAAACGAATCGACGGGTTAACAGTTGGTAGTGGCGAGTTGGCCAATCTTGGAAGCCTTTATCCGACGGTTGTTTCGTCTCCTGCTCATTTAACCAGTCGTGGCAGCTCTGATGGACTGGGGCTCTCATGCTGGAGGGCAAAAGCGACCTACAATGCTTCGACTGCTCATCCAGAATTCAACATGGGCAGCTCAGATAGCTGGGTAGATGCCAATGGTAATACACAAACCATCGTCAATAACGGACAAAACACGACCACCAATACGTGTGCCGCGCTGGAGCAAAACCCGGCCTGCCAGTATGTCAGAACCGAATGCACTGAAGGCGGGGCTGGTCATGAAGGCTTCTGTTATATCCAAAGTTTGGTGTATGACTGTGGACAAAGCGTTGAAGTGCAAAATGCACGAATGGAAACTCAATACAACTGTGAGGGGCCAGTTCGCTGTATGGGCACAGATTGTTTAGAGCCAGAGTCAATCAAGCAGGCTAACTTTGCAGAGGCCGCCGCGATGCTTAATGCGGCGCAGTTTATGACCAATGATATGTCATGCACGGGAGCTGATGGCCAAGATAACGTCGAGTGTACGGTCTTTAAAGGTAATGCTGGCCAGTGCAAAAAAGCCGTTGGCGGTATAGTGGATTGCTGTGAAAAGCCAAGTGGCGTGTCGTTATCGGATTACATCACAATGATTGTGGCGGTCAACAAGCTTGATACGGCAGTCATGGCCATGAATCCGTCGTCGGCAATCTATGGTTCCTGGAATACGCTTAGGGAGCCAATCACGAGTACTTGGAGTGCGGTCAAAGAGCCCTTTGTGTCTGCTTGGGACTCTCTTATGGGGGCTGGGCCATCAACGGCTGCTGGCGCGGGAGCGGAGCAAGCTGCGACTGGCTTCATGCAGGTGTTGACCAACAAAACGGCTGAATGGGTAGGTACGACCTTTGGTTCGGGGGCGCAATCGGCACTGTTTAGTAACGTTGGTGGCGCAGTTGGAGCCGATGGTGTCGTTTCGGGTGGTAACTTTGCGCTGGGTGGCGCTGCGGGCGCGGTTCTGAGTACGGTTATGACGGCCTACATGATTTACTCAGTCACCATGATCCTCATTCAGCTTATCTGGAAATGTGAGCAGAGTGAGTTTGAGATGAACGCTAAGCGGGTATTGAAGAGTTGCCACTATGTGGGCTCTTACTGCAAGTCTAAGTTCTTAGGTGCCTGTGTTGAGAAACGGCAATCATATTGCTGCTTTACTTCGCCGCTTTCACGGATCATTCAAGAGCAAGTGCGTCCGCAATTGGGCCTTGGCTGGGGCAGTGCGAAATCTCCAAACTGTGAAGGATTGACCGCGAGTCAGTTAAACCAGGTGGATTGGAGCCAAGTCAATCTGGATGAATGGATAGGTATCTTATCGATAACAGGCAACCTACCCGAAGTACCGTCACTGGATCTGGAAAGACTCACAGGCTCAGGAAGTACGCTAAACGTTGATGGAAATCGTCAGAGTGCCGCAGACAGAGCCCTTGAACGGCTAAACGGAATGGATGCCCAGAAACTGCGTCAGGAGGCGACGGAGGAAATTTCGGGGAATAACTAGAAGAAAAAATCTTTGTCAGCTCCAGTATATTTTGGAGCTGACATCGCGCTAGATGTTGCATTATATTTAGTAAAGAGAACGTTTTTGAGGACGGTTTATGGCTTTGCAAGTTTTGAACTGAGTAGTTTAGCTAATGACTTTTTAAATGTGCGTTAAATCGGTAATAAACTGTGCTGCATATTGAAGATATTCCTGTTGTGGAGTTCGAATTACATCCCATCTTTTAGCATAGTTAAGGGGCCTGTCGCGTTGTTTAGCGTATGTAAGAACAAGCCGACGCTTGGCACGGGATACACCAACAAAGAAAGCACACAGATTAGAATCTTGATCCCCAAAAAATATTTCGTTCTCAACGGCCAAAATTATCGTTGAGTCGAACTCCAATCCTTTGCTCTTATGGATAGTCAGAATACGCACAGCCTGATCATCAGAGAAACGAGTCAAGGCTTGAGGCAAGTCGGGGGTAAGTTCAAGCAATTCTTCAATGCGCGCTTTGGTATCTCCCACAACTTCACCTAATCTGGCATGTGACTCATAGTCAGGCGAGAGAGCAACAAGAGTCTCCATTCCTATTTTCTTCAAAAATCTACACACAGAATCCCACCATCCCGAAAACGGTTCATCCAACAACTCGGCCATGGCGATGATTTTTCGCTGTTCCTTGAAGAAGCTTTGGAAATTTTGCCTGACGCTAGACTGCACCTCGTCATCGGCAAAGGGAATCAATTGATTCATCAGCCGAATCCAGGCTTTGGGCTCTCGCTGGCCATAGAGACAGGACAAATAGTCAACAACGAGCCTTGCGGCAGGTTCGACAGTAATATCCTGCATCTCCTGCTCATTCCGGTACGGTATTCCCCTAACTTCCAATGCCACCATCAGGTGATTGGCGTAAAGATCTAGTTGTTTGGACACTAATACGGCGATTTCGGATAACGGAACCTGTTCATTTCTTATCCACCCGGCAATCAAATCGGCCAAGTACTCAGCTTCACCCTGGGCATTCTCGAATTGCCACGCGAAGACCTCTCCCTCTTCACCAGCAAGTTGGTGATCTGGCATGACGGAAGCCGGATCGAGCACGCGAATTATCTCGTTCTGCATCCGAAGCAGGCGTGGTTTTGAACGAAAGTTTCGGTACATGTTTAATGGGACCGCTGAAAAATCCCTAGCGAAAGTTTGGAAAATTCCGTCCAATGCACCTGCCCATCCCATGATTTTCTGCTTGGTATCACCGACAGCAGTGAGACGAATGCTCGTACCTTGGAAGGCTACCTTCACGAGTTCATACTGCTGATCCGTGCAGTCCTGGAATTCATCCAAGAAAACATCGCTGTAAGTTTGGCGTATGGCATTTCTTGCGACAGTGGAGGCCTTAAGAATTTGAATTGCTAGCGGTACAAGATCATGAAATGTAATTTGCCTTTTTGTGACTTTTCTTTCGCCAATCGAATAATCCAGATCAAGAGCATCATTACCAGTAAGCACTACTCGGAAGCGATCAATAATACGCTTTGCAAACGCATGAAATGTGTAGCTATCAAAACGGGAAGCCAATTCTTGTCCACAGCGTTGCTGGATTCGCTCCTTCAAGTTTTTGCTGGCGTCAACTTTGAAAGAGATAGCGAGTATTCTCTTCGGATAACGGCAGGTTCCGGTTCGTAGGAGGAAGTCAGCTCTTTGTGCAAGCATTTCCGTCTTGCCCGCGCCCGGCCCCGCCGTCAGTGCAAGACAGCGCGCTTGTTCCTTCGCAGCCCGCAGTGCATTGGGTTCAAGAGTTAGCCCATCCGAAGGCAGCCATGCATCTACAGCAATCACTCGGGCAGTTCCGCAAGCTTGGCGATCACGGCATCAGTGAGTCGTCCAAATGATTCAGGCATGTTCGCCAGCAAATCCTCGTCGCTTAGTTGAGCGAGAGCTTCGATATGAGCAGCGGGCTTGCTGCCCAGTTTAAAAAGCTTGTGATACGTAGAGAAAAGATTTAACTCGTCATAGCTATATTGGGATGGGTCATGATGGCTCTTGCCTAACACGGCTTTAATTGTTGAGTCATCCGGAACTTCCTGCTGAACACCGTAAGCATCTGGGAAAGCAAGGAGCATTGAAAAATCTAAATCCATTGGAAATGAGAAAAACACACCACGCATTTCCAGCTCTGCAAATACACTCTTAGTGCCGTTTTCAAAGAAGTGGTGGGTACGAACAGGTACTTTGTCATCATTCCAATCTGATAAAGAAAAAGTATTTGGCAGAACTTTTTCAGGTTGATATAAGCCAAGTTGGTTATTTACATACTTTATTCTTCCCCAGCCCGCTTGATATCTGCCCACATCTAAATCGAGAAGGGTCAAAAATGGGATTTGCAGTGCTGATAACAGGCGCCAAAAATGATTGACATGCCTACCTCCAAGCGGAGCAATCGTAACCGCTGATTCATCAACTGGCGCACCCTTTGCTTGGAAAAGGCGCGGTAGTACAATTTCTTCGCTATCCCCTTCACCCAACACAACCAAACGTGAGAAGTAAATCTCAGGGAATGCCTGGACAGCCTCGCGTACAAACTTGTGCGCTTCATCGGTTTTAGCGGGTAATTGGATTTTCGTAATTCTTGATTGCCGGGTTTCGGTAAGTCGAAGATATCGAATATGTTCCGGATCGACACGTCGTAACATTGACGGAGCATGCGTAGCGATTAGGGCCTGAGCATCCTCGTTGCTCGTCATGGAGTTCAGAGCGCTGACAATCCGCCCCAGATAGTGAGGCGAGAGGCTGTTCTCTGGTTCCTCAAGGGCAATCAAAGTAAAGACTGGCGGACGCAATTTTTCTGGGTCAAAAGAGCCGTCCTCACCGGCAAGGACAGCACGCCCAATTGCTTGAGATGAAAGAACCAATGACAGATAGAGCATCGACTTCTGGCCGTCACTGAGTCTGGAAAAATCGACAAGATGTTCATCATGTCCAGGCGAGAATGATACGGACAAATGACGAAGCAACGCCTCGATCTCAGATGCCACAAAAGTAATCTTGGGATCTGTAAAGTAGCTGCCTTTATGAAGGGTGCCCCAAGTTTTCTTCAGGTGGGCACTAAAAGCATTGACCGATGGATTAGCAGCCAAACTCTCACTAATCTGGTCGGTGAACCCTTTGACTTCCTCCCGTTCATTTTCCCAGTTCACTGCCCGTAGCAAGCGGCCAAGCAGCGCGTTCGTTCCATATGCTATGTGGTCAGTCGGATCTCTTCTTGCGGGCAGATAGTGGACTTGTATGTGATTTCGTTCAGACCTTGGAACCGTTTGAGGATTTAGAGGCGAACCATCCGGGCCAGCTTCAAGCACATACACAAAAGTCTCATCAATATCCCCATCCAGGCCCATAGTGGCACTTAGGCGATATCGTACCCTAGGAATTCCGTCAGGGTCATCAAGGCGCATGTGACTGAAATGGGGAGCAACGGTCGAGTTATCTTCTTCATCCTCCAACTCGGGGAACACGAAGTCCGCCTCAATCCATAACTGCCTTTCTTCGGGCGCTTCTTGTTCATCGTGCGGGACATGGAAGTCTGAGCGCTGAATACGGCGTAATGATGGATCAAATGCAAACAGTCGGCACAAAGCCTGGAGTGCAGCAGTCTTGCCTGACCCGTTGGGGCCAATCAGATAGGTAATATTTTCCAGTGTCAGTTCTGTTGGTTCAGCACCAAAACTCTGAAAATTTGAAACCCGAATACTGTGCAGTTTCATCCTTTTTTCCTAATACATATGGCCCGAAAAATTAAATCTTCCCGTTCCATGGGTGATTTTTACAGAACAAGAATTCCCTACACTCGAGCCCGTGCACGTTCTCTAGCCTTAAGCTCTATGCGTTGTGATATTTGGCTATACAGCTGGGCTTCCTCATTCTCTCGATCAGTGACAGTCACAACCAAGGCATAGTCTTCTTGTTCGAAACTCAACGCCTCACCCCAATCTCTATCTTGTCGAGTAATTACAACAAACCACTTTTCAGAAGGCTTCGGCTGTTTAATCCGCCAAGTTGAAGATTGAACTGTACCTTTACCTCTTAATTCAGCACTTATGTCCCTATTACTTGTAGCATCATCATTTCTGGTTTTAGTTTCATCCTGAGTACTGTGATTGAAATGCCTTTGAACAGACTCAAGCGACTGATCTTTGACTAACCTAAAAGACATTTTAGTGGCCACATAGTCTATCCTAGTTGTCCTGACCGCTGGACAATAAGACAGAGTAACTCTAATTTCTCTGGAAGCACGCTGAGACCTTAAAAAATCATCGGGAAGCGGCAGTTCGAAAAAGTGATGCGAGTTGTTTTCAATTTTCTCTTCAGCCATTAAGACAACGGCATTTTGTGAAGATCTAAAAAGCTCCCCCTCATCAACAGCACCATAACCAGCTATATCTCTAAACGCATCTCGTCCATTTGCGCTCCTATAAGATTTCTTCATATCTTCAGGAAAGCTGCTTTCAATCTCCGACAGCATATTCGCATGATTAACCAGTAGTGCTCTGAGCAAATTAGCAGAAGCCTTCGGGTAGTTATTCAATAAACGACCTGCAAGATGGGTAATGTAAGGTGCCGCAAAACTTGTTCCGCTAATTTCGCTAAACAATGTGTTCCCAACGAATCGACTATTACAGGTCAGTACCCCCATGCCTCGCATAACTGCATTGAGTTCGTTGCCTGTTCTTATTGGAGAAGCCAAGTTTCCACCCATAGCTACCAGCTCGGGTTTAATTGCACCTTTAATAGTGGGACCGTGACGTGTAAATGGGGATGGTTGATTTTCTGTGGCTGGAGCCAATTGCCCAATTTCAGGATACCGTTGAGCATCGAAAGTCGCATTATGTCGAGCCAAGCTTCCCACCGTTAGAACGTTTAGTGCCGGAGCTGGATCTATGATAATACTTTCGTCAGCTAGAAGGTATTCTGGAAACTCGTCTCTCCAGCTATGTCTTGGCACATCTGGATCGATAGAGCCTGAGAAGTTCCCAGCAGAAACGACAAATAAGATATTGAAGTCCCTAGCCAATTTATCCAAGACATACGCAATTCCTCGAATATGACGATTATCGTAAGGTGCATTGGAATTCCCTAACGACAAATTGAAAATCCGACATTGGTGTTCTTCGACAAAATAGGTTACAGCTTCAATGAGAGTTTTTTCGATAGAACTGGAGTCAAATTCTGCATTCTCATCAAGAATTCTACCATTGAAAATCCAAAGTTCAGGGTGCCAATAATTTGTTGAGTTACACGCTTCCAAGTCACCATACAGAGCTACACCAGCAACAGCAGTGCCATGACCATTCAAATCCATGCCGTCTGTATCACCAATAAAGTCTGCACTTTCCGCAATTGCGGGTGCCAACAGGGGGTGGTTAGTATTTACTCCGCTATCAAGGACGCAAACTCTTGCAGCTTGATGAGTAGGGGATTGTATTCCTTCAGGAATTCTATTGATGTCACAATTTAGTTGGCTATAGCGAATACCGCTCTTGGGGGGGAGATCAACAAGTCTGACATCAGAGTGATTCAGCAGTAGATTAGCCTGACTAGAGTTAACCTCCAAACGGTACATTACTAAGCTATCAAGGTTAACTTTATCTGTTCGCCGTATTCCGTTATGAGCTAGCCAACGCTCAAATGCATCACAAGTGCTTAATCTCTCTGGGTGATGAGCAACAGCTACAGGCCAAAGCTCTACATCTAAGAGAAACTTCTCTGACCTTGGTAAGCCATGCCTTCTTAGAGCCCAACTTTTCCGGTCATCACTTGTCCAGTTATCGATTCCCTCTATGGCCTCGAGAATCTGCTTGTACGTCAATTCTGTCTCGTCCAAACCTAAGCGTTGCAGGTGATCTTCAAACACAGTCATTCCGGTTTCATCAACAAAAACAACACACAGATGATTGTCTTCTTGGCTTACAAACTCGATACCATGTTTGTTTAGATGGGTAATATCGAGAAGTCCTGTATAACGAATTTTCAGTACAAAATTACCCGGACGTGACGTTTGCTGACTTTGTGCGAATCTGATTGATTCAGTTAAGTCTCTAGATAATTTTTGACCATGCCCCCGAAGATCACCTCGTGGATGTTTTGGGATATTGACTTTCCTTGTTCTACGTTCATTTTCAAGCAGTTCTCTTTCAATCTTAAGATGTTCATAATTAGCCATTCCTAGTCCCTTTTTTAACTTTCTCGAGAAGCTGCTTGCTTCAAGTCCTTAACGGTCAAAAATTCCTGACTACGTAGGATCATCCTTTTTACTGCTCTACGAACAATACGTTCAATATCAGCGCCACTCTTTGTAGAAAATATCCCGAGGATAGATTTATCATCTAACTCAAATTGGCGACGTACACCACGCAATTTGAGTGAAAGAATTTGTTGTATTTGCAGCTCATCAGGTAATGGGAAGTCAATTTTTTCATCGAAGCGTCGCCAGATAGCACTGTCTAAAATGTGCTCATGGTTTGTAGCTGCTAAAATTAGACTCTTCCCTTGATAAGCGTCCATCATCTGAAGCACTGCGTTAACGACGCGGCGTAACTCACCATGTTCACCTGAGTCAGAACGTTCTTTGCCTATGGCGTCAAATTCATCAAATAAAACCACCATAGAATGTTCAGAAACAAAATCAAAAACTTTGCGAAGATTCGCGGCTGTTTCACCCAAAAAAGAAGATACCAACGCATCGAGACGAACAATTGCAAGAGGTAAATCAAGCTCAAAAGCAATGACCTCAGCTGCTAAGGTTTTCCCGCAACCTGGAGGACCATGAAAAATAATTTTTCCAGAAGGCTTCATTCCAAAACTTCTCAGTACATCGACACGGCGGTGTTCCTCAAGAAGTTCCTCGATGGGTGCGATACTAGATTCAGGTAAAACCATTTCTTCTATTGGTCGCTGAGCTTGTCGAACATCTAAAAGTGGTAGTCCTCGCTCTTTATCTACAGGAGGAGTAGGCAAAGCGTTACGTCCATTTTGTTTAAGCGGTCTTAAATGCTCACCATACAATATCTGCTCAAGATCATTTGCAAGAAGGTGATGTTGCTTTTGACGCTCATCTTGAATAACAGCTTCTGAAGCAAGCCGAAAGGCCTCGGAATCACCAATGGTTCCAGCCCTAATCAACTGTCTCAGTATTTTACCGTTAGCCACTATTATTCCCCTTTGCAATGTTCATTTATAATCGAATTACTCAGTCGTTTATCGTATTAAATACTAATTATTTCATCATATTAATAACGATTTAAAATAATCAGACGTAACTACTTAGTATTATCTGAGGCTATGATGGTGCTTAGCCCATTCGATTTTGCATAATCCAAAATTAGTATTTCTATCATAGACGCTTGAGAGCGATGTTCTTTTTCCGCTGCTGCTTTTAGCAACAGCTTGATTTCTTTAGATGTTCGTATTGACAAAGTCTCTTCTTTGGAACGCGACACTGTGCTTCTCCATGATAAATAAGCAATACAATGTACTGCATTATGCGTACATTGTATACTGTTTATTGAACTCATTACCGATAGCATGGATAGCGATATAGTGCCCCTTCGAGAGGGGCTGGTTGATGGGAGCCTAGTTGGCTAGTTGGCGGGGTTATCTGTTTCCTCTTCAGTGATATCGTCATCGGTTGAAGGCACCGCTTGCTCAACTTCTGCTTCTTTACCCTTAGCTTGGGCTGATTTTCGTGCTCGAATTTCGATATCAATAATGCGTCGTGCAAGTTTGATAATGCGCTGTTGCCATGCGTAGTTGCCATCAACGCGTTGCTTGTTGCTAAGCACGCTAGATAACCAGAGTGTGTCCATTGAGATCATCAACGCATCGAGTTTGCGCACTAAGCCAACAAACTGGCCAACCTGAGGCGAGCTGATTTTGGCGTTGAAGGTAATCGGATCGGTGTAGTCAGGTACTTCATCGATACCGTTGGACTCCATCAGTTTGTCCAAACGAGCTTGTTCGTTGTCTACCGCCATAGCGCAATCCTCGATCAGCTGGCTAATGATCTGTTCCACTTCATCAATTTCGTTCTCATCGCCAATGATGCGTAGGATGACATCGATTCCGTAGAGCGCACTGACCGTGCGCCTAAAAACACGGTCAACGACACGTTGCGCCTGTAAGCTGTTAATTGTGAATGATTGTTCAAAGATGGGTTTTGAGTAATTGGGTTTTGCTTGGGCCATAAGTTTGCTCCTGATATGACAATAATCAGTCCCTAGACTAATCCTCTGTGAGGTAATGGCCTTTCAGCTAGGTGGAAGAATTGAGCATCTTTCTAACTATCCTGTCTGGATAAGACGGTTACACTGACTATCAAATATTGCTGATCTGTTTCAGTGATATCTGCGCCTGAGAGCATGAGCTCAAAGGAAGCCCGCCGCTGAGTTTTCTCAGTGGTACTAAGAGGTAGCTAGCCTCCTTAAACAAATAGCCTGCATGTTTTTACATGCTCAACCATGCGTTCCTTACGGTTCGCCTTTTCACCACCCAGCTGGGGGAGTTTTCCCCAGTTGGGGGTGACTCCTTCAAAACCAACATAAGGAGTCACCAATGGAATATATCTTCGGATTTATTATCCAAATCGCAGGCATTATGTTGCTTGCAAAACTGAGCTGGTCGCTTTTGCGATTGCTTGCTCGTCAAAGCGTGCGCCCGTTTCGATTTGTACTTACTCAAATCAAGCGATTGCTCACACCAACACCAAAACGTCGTCCAATGGCAGTGCCTAAAGCTCCTGGTATGCCCCGTTTGACATCTGCGTTTTACAAAGAGCCACATCAGTACGACATGGCTTTACTCGAAATACCAACCTATCTGCGTCGTCAGTCTTCTTTGCCCAGCCGGGTAGAAGCGACTGTGTGCACAGAGTTCAACTAAGACGAGGAGAACATCATGAAAAACCAAGTAACACTCATAGGCTACGTTGGCTCTGAGCCAGAGACGCGAGCCTATCCATCAGGTGATTTGGTGACCAGCATTTCGCTGGCCACTTCTGAGAAATGGCGCGACCGTCAATCCAATGAGCTCAAAGAGCATACGGAATGGCATCGGGTCGTTTTTCGAGATCGTGGTGGATTTAAGTTAGGGCTCAGGGCAAAAGATTTAATCCAAAAAGGAGCAAAGCTTTTTGTTCAAGGGCCTCAGCGCACGCGCTCATGGGAGAAAGATGGCATTAAACATCGATTGACCGAAGTGGACGCGGACGAGTTTCTGCTTCTTGATAGTGTGAACAAAGCATCTGAGCCATCACCGGCGGATGATGCGGGCTCCCAAACTAATTGGGCACAAACTTATCCTGAACCAGATTTTTAACCGAGCGAAAACGCTTTAACCCAGCCGGGAGTACTTTCCCGTCAGGGGCAGACTCCCACTTTGATTGTCGGAGTCCACAATGGAAAAACCAAAGCTAATCCAACGCTTTGCTGAGCGCTTTAGTGTCGATCCAAACAAGTTGTTCGATACCCTAAAAGCAACAGCATTCAAGCAACGTGACGGTAGTGCACCGACCAATGAGCAGATGATGGCGCTCTTGGTGGTTGCAGATCAGTACGGCTTGAACCCTTTCACCAAAGAGATTTTTGCGTTCCCTGATAAGCAAGCTGGAATTATTCCAGTGGTAGGTGTCGATGGCTGGTCTCGCATCATCAATCAACACGACCAGTTTGATGGCATGGAGTTTAAGACTTCAGAAAACAAAGTCTCACTGGATGGCGCGAAAGAATGCCCGGAATGGATGGAATGCATCATCTACCGGCGCGACCGTTCGCACCCAGTCAAAATCACTGAGTATCTGGATGAAGTCTATCGACCGCCTTTTGAAGGTAACGGCAAAAATGGCCCTTATCGTGTAGATGGTCCATGGCAGACGCACACTAAGCGAATGCTAAGACATAAATCCATGATCCAGTGTTCTCGCATTGCGTTTGGCTTTGTGGGAATTTTCGATCAAGACGAAGCGGAGCGAATTATCGAAGGCCAAGCAACACATGTTGTTGAGCCATCTGTGATTCCACCCGAGCAAGTTGATGATCGAACCCGAGGGCTTGTTTACAAGCTTATCGAGCGGGCGGAAGCTTCAAACGCTTGGAATAGTGCATTGGAATATGCCAATGAACATTTTCAAGGTGTTGAACTGACGTTTGCGAAACAAGAAATATTTAATGCACAGCAACAAGCAGCGAAAGCGCTCACACAGCCTTTAGCTTCTTAGCGCCACGCATTTAGTTTACTAACCCTGGCGGGATTATTCTCCCGTCAGGGGGAAGGTCTCGTCTTTTTTTGGAGATCTTCCATGACTAAATCAGCCTCACTTTTTCGCTTGGTATTGGTTGTTGCCTTTGTCTTAGGGTCGATTCAAGCCGGTAAAGCGGCAATTGATTCGGTTCAAGCAAGTGTTGTTCAGCACCAAACAGCGTTAGCACAAGCTGCAAAGTAACCACTTAACCCTGAAGGGGAGTTCTCTCCTTCGGGGGAGTCTCCCCTCAAAGGAGGCAATATGAAGGTTATCGACCTATCACAACGTACTCCTGCATGGCACCAGTGGCGCATTGCAGGGGTTACGGCATCTGAAGCCCCAATTATTATGGGGCGTTCACCCTACAAAACACCTTGGCGATTATGGGCAGAAAAAACTGGATTCGTTTTACCGGAAGACCTGTCGAATAATCCAAATGTGCTTCGCGGTATACGGTTGGAGCCTCAAGCAAGGCGAGCATTTGAGAATGCGCACAATGACTTTCTTTTGCCGTTATGTGCTGAAGCCGATCATAACGCAATCTTTCGAGCCAGCTTTGATGGCATCAACGATGCGGGCGAACCCGTTGAATTGAAATGTCCTTGTCAGTCAGTTTTTGAGGATGTGCAAGCTCACCGAGAACAAAGTGAGGCGTACCAGTTGTATTGGGTGCAGGTACAACATCAAATACTGGTCGCCAATAGCACGCGTGGTTGGTTGGTATTCTATTTTGAGGATCAACTGGTTGAGTTTGAAATACAACGAGACGCGGCGTTCTTAACTGAGTTGCAAGAAACAGCGCTTCAGTTTTGGGAGTTAGTACAGACCAAAAAAGAACCGTCAAAATGCCCTGAGCAAGATTGTTTTGTTCCCAAGGGTGAAGCGCAATACCGCTGGACATCGCTGTCTCGCCAGTATTGCTCAGCACATGCCGAAGTGGTTCGACTGGAAAATCACATTAAATCTTTGAAAGAGGACATGCGAGACGCTCAGTCGAAATTGGTCGCCATGATGGGTAACTACGCTCATGCGGATTATGCTGGGGTCAAACTCAGCCGCTACATGATGGCGAGTACGGTGGACTATAAGCAATTGGCCACCGATAAATTAGGCGAACTGGACGAACAGGTTTTAGCCGCTTACCGAAAAGCGCCACAAGAGCGGTTGCGTATCAGCACCAATAAGCCAGAGCAGCCCGTTGAAACACCAATCAAAATCAGCCTTGAGCAAGAGAACTTGGTTCTGCCAGGTGACTCGCCGAGCTCATTTTATTTTTAACGTTCACTTGGAGCCGATTTCGGCTCCTTTCTCATGCGCTTACATCGAGTGCATCAGAAAGCAGTTTCACTCGTAGCCAATGCTGGGTACGAATGATAGAGCGAGCTGAACTCTTACATACACAGCCATACCACAATCCACACACCACCCGACGGGGACTTCATTCCCTGTTGGGGCATGGGGCCTCGTTAAAACTAATGAGGTTTACCATGACTGAACATTCCCCATTTTTGGTTCAAGTGAATCAAGCGTTTAATGTCCCGGCTCCTGATGCTTTCGTTCTGGAAGGATTTAGTGCCGACACTACCCATCCAAACATTCCCGTTCGTAAGGACGAGTATGTTTTTAGAAAAGAAGACTTACGTGACGTATTGGCGTTCTTGTCTAACCCAGACGGTGACGGTTTGTATATTACAGGCCCCACCGGATGCGGTAAGACCTCGCTAATTTGCCAAGTTGCTTCTCGATTGAATTGGCCTGTTCAGCAAAT
Organism: Pseudoalteromonas sp. bablab_jr011; assembly: GCF_016464045.1. NCBI lineage: Bacteria > Pseudomonadati > Pseudomonadota > Gammaproteobacteria > Alteromonadales > Pseudoalteromonadaceae > Pseudoalteromonas > Pseudoalteromonas sp. bablab_jr011. The sequence goes on from NZ_JACDWU010000079.1 coordinate 35,585, forward strand.
TACTGCGCACGGTCGATTGGAGTTGTCCGATCTTATCGGTCACCACACACTGGTTAATGGCAACATGACCTTTGTGTATGGACCACTGGCACTGGCTGTCAAGCATGGCCATTTGCTGATCATTAATGAAATGGATCTTGCTGAGCCAGCTGAACTGGCTGGGCTCAATGACATTTTGGAAGGTGCCCCGTTGGTCATCGCACAAAATGGCGGAGAGATCATCATGCCACATATCAAGTTTCGTTTTATCGCTACCGGCAACAGTGCGGGCAGCGGTGACCAAACGGGCTTGTATCAAGGTGTGCTCCAACAGAATTTGGCTTTCCTTGATCGCTTTAGAATCATTGAAGCGACCTATGCAGAGCCATCTGTAGAAGAAGCCATTCTGGAGAACGTTGCGCCGGGCTTGCCAGAAGTCTTTCGCCAAAAAATGGTGAAAGTAGCTGGTGACATTCGTCGTCTTTTTATTGGGGGCGCGGATGGCGGTGCTGAGCTTAGTATCACCATGTCCACTCGGACCTTGGTGCGCTGGGCAAAGTTAACACTTGCTTTTAAAGGCGCTCCTAACGCAGTGGAATATGCACTGGTTCGGTCTTTGACGGCTCGTGCTGAGTTGGAGCAACGTGAAGCCATTCACCGTATTGCCGCTGATGTCTTCGGTGATCACTGGGAGGATTGATGATGGAAAAGTGCTTTGCTCTTTACCGTTACAGTCATTCTGATGGGACAGCCAAAGAATGGGCCATTTACGTTGGATCAGATAACCAGGAGATTGAAGTTCGATTTGGAAAAGCAGGTCAACTGTCGCAGCAGCGATTGATTGATTCGACTGATCCTAACGCTGAAGCAGACCGACGAATCAATGAGAAAATCAACAAGGGTTATCGACTTGTTGGACAAGTCGGCATTGATCATCAAGGGCGGCCATTTGAACTCTCAAATGCGCTAGATAGCGTCGCGTGTGCCAATAACGTCAGTTGGGAGTTTCGTACTCGCAAGGACGTCAATGGCCAAATATCGCTGGCGCAAAAAGCGTTGTTCGATATGGCAAAGCTGCTTGAAGCCTATGGCTTGGCTGTTATTGATGATAACCAGGTCAGGATTGGAGAATGGTCATTAGGGTTTTGCAAAAGCGGATTACCTAGTACCAATCAAATCAGCATGGTGTCAGGTGAAGGCGCTGGCATTGTTAACACTGATGATGGCCCGTGGCCATTGTTGCTGTTACTGGCCTTTAAGCGTCAATTACCACCACTGTGTTCGCTCACAGTAGCGAGTCCTGAAGGGATAGAAGTATCTGACCAACTGAAGTTGGAAAAAGATGTATTGAGGCTGTTAGGCAGTGATTTAGAGCGGGTTCGCCCGATAGCTGAAGCACTGGATTTAATGCCTGCGAAAATCGATCTCAACCAATCGTCGCCTGATTCGCAAAATTACTATTTCTGATAGTGGTATTGCCATTAGCGCGTCAACTACTACCACCCAAACGGGGGCCATTGCTCCTGTTGGGAGTGGTGCGTCCCCATCTTACATGAGGATGCACTATGAGTATTCAAACCCTCGACAAACTTTTGATTTGTCACATCGACTGTTCCATCTGGAGCGGTAGAAAAAAACTAAGGCCTGAAGATTTCAGATTAGCCAATGGCAGCCAACTTCCACCGAAGGATGTTGCCAGCTTAGGGAGTAAAAAAATTTGCGACCCTGAGGCATTGGCGAACTTTGAACGGCTTAAGAAAGAAGCGCAGCGCTTGTGTGAGCAAGTCGGTGTGCGGTTTTTAGGTGGCTATGCCGTCCCTGAAGACCGAATTGATCAGATTGTTCCAGAGCTTGACCGGATCGGTCAGGAGTTTGCGCAGTGCAAGCAGTTGTTCTTGGACAACTATGATCAGGTGACGTTTGACTGGGTTGCAAAACACCCGGAATTTGCAGATGCAATCCGACGTGCATTATCACCCATCGAAGACGTGGAACAACGGCTTCAGTTCGATTATGCCATCTATCGAATGCAACCGGCTGACCAAGCTGGTGGCTTAGATGACAAGGTCAATGGTATGGGACACACCCTCTTTAGGGAGGTGGCTCGTGATGCCAATGAACTGTTTGAGCGTTCCGTTGCAGGTAAGAATCAAATCAGCCAGCGAGCCCTTAATCCTCTCAAACGGTTAAGAGACAAGTTGGATGGTTTGTCATTCCTGGATCATCGAGTTCAGCCGATGGTCGAAGCGATGGACAATTTATTTGTTCGTCTGCCGAAGACCGGCCCTGTGACAGACAATCTCTATCACGAACTGATGGCGACCATTTTAATTTTGTCTGATCCAGACAAGATGAGAATGCACGGTGAAGGTCAATTGGATATCAGACAACTGATGCCCAAACCTGAACCTAAACCCGCACAGCCAGTATCTGCTCAGGCAGATAACTTAAGTGCAATACCACAACCAACCGTCAGACCAAACCTTGGTTCGACTGTACCAAACTCATTTTATTTCTAACGTCCTTGAGGGCATGTTGCCCTTAAGGGCGCATGTCCTCTGAACTATGTAAGAGGAAATTATGCAATCAACCATCCATAACCCCAGCCAACTGAACCAGTTTGAAGCACATTTTCGTGGTGTGACTGATGCGGTTGAAGGTGAATCGATACCAGAAGTGGCGTGTTGTCGAACGTTAGTACAACGGTCGTACCCAACACATAGTGTCGTGATCCCCAAGAACCCTGTGCTGATCGCAGATGCGGACGCACAAGGAGCTTGGGTAACGGCCATGGTATTTGTTCCAAACATGGCATTGCAGCAAACCGCTCATGAGCGAGCTTGGCTGCAATATCAACACGAGGTGTCTACTCAGTTACAAGACCAGTACGGTCTGACATTGGATGACATCCTGAGTTTAGACCAGCTTAAAACGTCATTTGAGCAGCACGAGAGTCCAGCCCAATTGGTGGCTTGGTTAGGTCAAAAATACGACCTGGATAAGCTAAAAGCACAGGTTTAAACACTTACATTCCCAGCGGGGAAACGCTCCCGCTGAGGGAGTATTCCCCCTAATGATTAGGAGACTCCCATGAATCATCCATTAAAAAACGCACTGCCAATCGTTGCCGCTGCTTATGGCGAAAAGTTTGGTGTGAAGGTGCTTATTCAAGGACAAGATGCGTTTACCGATGGTGAGCGGATTGTGATCCCAACAGCAAACCCAGACGACCCACACTATCAACAGATAGCTTGGGGTTATCTGGCTCATGAAGCGGCGCATATTCGGCATACCAATTTTGACATGGTGCAGAAGGCGTCGTCCAAGCCGATCCGTAAGGCACTTCTCAATATCATTGAGGACGTTCGCATTGAAAACGAATTGGCAAAGGATTACCCCGGAACCCGGCGCAGTATTTCGCAAGTGATTGAGTACATGGTGGACACACAGCAAATGTGTGTACCTGAACAGCCTGAGCCTGCATCTAACTTGCAAGCATGGTTGTTGTTCCGTTTGAGATGCCATTTTCTCGGTCAGAAAGCACTGACGCCTTTGTATCAAGCAGTCGATGAAAGAGTGAGACAACTCTTTCCTGCCGCAGCGATGAGCCGGTTAAGCGCCATGCTGACAGCAGTGCCTAGCCTGGCATCTACAGGTGAAGTGCTGAAACTTGTCGATGCCATTGTTGCCATGTTGGAGGAAGAATCTCGTCCACCACAGGATGAGTCGGATGCTGATAGCGGTAATGACATTGGACAAGATGCGAGTAATGACAGCAATAACAGTAGTGACAGTCAAACCCCAGAAACAGACTCGTCTGCAACAGGGGATGCTGCTGAAACGAGTGATTCAGATAACTCTGATCAAGCTGACAATTTGCGACAAGCCTTAGAGGCCAGTGCCGCTCAGTTTGAACCCGATACCTTTGCACAAGTGGCAGAAGTGTTGTCGGAACAAGCTGAAGGACATCAGGGCGTCACACCACTCAGTTTGCCCCAAGCAGAGCAGGCTATGTTGGGTGATGAGGCCATTTTGACCTTATCGGCGTCTGAGTCCGCTCAAATTCGAGCCAGGCTTAGGGGCATGGTTCAGTCCAGTCAGGACAATCGGAATCATGCCAAACGGCACGGTCTTCGAGTTGCAACCCATCGTCTTGCCGCCTCACAAGCAGGTGAATCGAGATTGTTTATTCAAAGGCAGCCGCGCATTGCGCCTAATGCTGCTGTGCACTTGCTTGTCGATATATCGGGCTCAATGGGTAAACCCATTGGCGAAGGTAATCGAAAGTACTTTCATGTTGCCAATGAAGCCGCTTTGGCTTTAGCCATGGCACTGGAAGGCATACCGGGTGTTGTACCTGCGGTCAGTTATTTTCCGGGTATTCATCAGGAAGTTTCTATCGCGTTATTGCCCAAGCAATCGGTTCGACATCGGGCCGCCTGTTTTGACCAAAAACCACGAGGTTGTACGCCTATGGCACAAGCGATGTGGTTTGCGGCAAACAGTTTGTTAGCGCAAAAACAGAAGCGAAAGCTAATGATAGTGCTAACGGATGGTGACCCAGATGATTGGGCTGCCACGCATGACATTGTTGACCGGTGCAGACGAAGTGGCTTTGAGCTGCTGGGAATAGGGATTCAAACACGCAGTGTTGAGAAATTCTTTCCTCAAAGCATCGTGATTAACGACGTCAAAGATCTGAAGCGTGAGTTATTCGAAGTAACACAACAACTGTTAATTCAGTAACCACATCAATTTTACCACCCTGCGGGGACGATTCCGTCCCCTTCAGGGCATGGGTTCGTCTCCGCTTTTTTTTGGAGACTCCTATGAAAAACAAAAAGTTCTTAGCTGGCGAAGAGGCCGGTACTTATATCGTTCCTGAGCAAGTGACTGAAGCGGATATCTTAGATATGGCGCTTAAGCTTGCCCGTAGTCGATTGAGTAAAGGTCGAAAAATTGAACAGCCATCGTCGGCGTTCTCATACCTGCAAACACTGATGCACGAGTATGAGCACGAAGTCTTTGGCGTGCTGTTTCTTGATACAAAGCATCGCGTTATTCGATTTGAAGAGCTATTTAAAGGCACTTTAGATGCGGCGAGCGTATATCCAAGGGAAGTAATAAAGCGGGCATTGAAACTTAATGCGGCAGCAGTGATACTGGTTCATAACCATCCATCGGGTGATCCTGAACCCAGTGAAGCTGATAAACGCATCACTCATCGACTTCGTGACGCCTTGTCACTTGTTGATATTCGAACGCTTGACCATGTCGTGGTCGCATCCGAGGGCTGCGTTTCGCTTGCCGAACGCGGTTATCTGTAATGAATGGGCGTATTGCCCATTCTCCTACATCACAAAAGCAGTCCCATCAGCACACATCAGCACAGCTCGAATTTCTATTTGAGTTTGATGATGCCCCAGTCACTTGGTCTGACACGGAAATCTGGCAGTTACGCGAAGGCATTCTATTGGATGCGATCCGAGTATTGCTGGACGGTCGTGTCAGCACTCGGTTGCGCAAGGATGTGTTGTCGTGGATTCAAAATGACGAATTAGCGCCATTTTGCTTTCGTGTTTGCGCAATGGCTGCGGTTGTCGATCCTGATGTGCTTCGTGATTCCATCATGTGGCTATTAAGACGACATGGTATCCAGCTTGACTAACGTTCCTGCATTAACCAAACGGCTCAATGCAGGACCCAAGCTGACTTTTACCACCAGTGGTAGGAGTCGGCTTTTAACTTAAGGAGGTTATATGGCGTTACCTTTACAAATTGAAACAGTAAGGCCATATCTTAATGGCCAATGGCTTCAAGTATTAGCGGCATTGGTGCCAGAACTTGATGCCGCCATTGCTCGAAAAGGCCGTCATGTGGCGTGTCCTGTTCATGGCGGTCGTGATGGCTTTAGGCTATTCAAAGATGCTGAATATACCGGAGGTGGCGTTTGTAACACCTGCGGTATCTTTCATGATGGCTTTGAACTGTTGTCTTGGATTAATGGATGGAACTTTGCTCAGTCTATTGAAGCAATCGGCCAAGTTCTAGGTATTCAACCCGGACAAATACAAGCGCCTACTCGGCCAATACCGAGTAACGCTGTTGATTGGAAGGCTAAAAAGCAGGAAGAGGACAAAGCGATTATCTATCGCTTGAATCAAACCTGGGGAGAAACGTTTTCTCTTGCAGATACTCGTGCGCAACCAGTTTGGAACTACATGCATCGTCGTGGCATTGTTATCCGGCTTCGTCCTGAATGGGATTCGGTGCTGAGGTTTCATCCAAACTTGCCTTACCATGATGAAGATGGCCAGTTTATCGATAGCTACCCAGCACTGCTAGGTAAAATCGTTACTCAGCAAGGGCGTTCGGCCACGTTCCATCGGATCTACCTAAGTAAAGATGGATTCAAAGCGCCGGTTGAAAAGCCTAAAAAGATGATGCCGATACCAAGTGACAGAACAATCACAGGTGGTGCCATTCCGATAGGTGAGCCTGGTGAAGTACTAGGTGTTTCTGAAGGCATCGAAACAGCTTTAGCGGTTACCAGAGCTACGGGACAAACATGTTGGTCGGTTGTGAATGCAACGCTACTGGCTAGGTTTGAACCACCAAGTAATGTGAAAATGCTGTACATCTGGGCAGATCACGATCTCTCTGAGACCAGCCTGAATGCAGCGAATGAACTCAAGAAAAAAGCCTGGCAAAAAGGCATTCTGACACAAGTCCTGATCCCTCCGATACCAACGTCACTTGGCGTGAAAAGTTGGGATTGGAATGATGTGCTGAATGTTTACGGTGCCATGGGCTTTCCTAAAGTTCATATCTAATCCAAGGGGCTTCGGCCCCTTTTTTTGCGCCTTGCATATTTGAAAAAACATGGAGAATGAAAAATAGATAACCAATAGGAGAACAAACATGATGGTATTAACCCTGTTAACAAAGCAGATTGATGGTGAGTTTACGGTTTACTGGAAGACCGGCCTTCGAAGAGGTGGTGAGCTAAAGGTCGATTTAGGTGAGCAATACGACAAGCTAACTGAGCAGCAAAAGGCAATTGCAGCTGAGCTTTATGCTATTCATCACCTACTGTCAGTGAAAGAGGTGATGGGGAGTAACCGAAGCGGTAATGGGCTTCAAATCCGGGTCAGTAAAGGAGCCATCAAAAAGTTACAGAAACAACGCTCAACTCAGCATTCACTTTACAGCCTGACTAGGTTCTTGCTCACCCGTTACCAAGAAGCACAGATATCGGTAGAAAAGCGTGACGATTGGCTCTCATATCCCTTCGAGGAATACAGCGTCGATAATGCTACCGTCAGAGAAATCGATGAGCTAATCAATGTTCCGAACATTGGACCTGTTGTGGTGACTCGTCATGCACTGGAACGGTTTGTGGAACGGCTTTCAGACGGTGCACCTAAGCATCCTTGGAAGGCTTTGACTTCAAGGTTATTTAGCTCATCATTGACAAAAGCAATTTTGCCTGAAAAGGTAGCTCTTCATAAGAACCAAAAATATAGTAACAAAGCTGATATTTGGCGGCACAGTAACAGTGATTTGCATTTTGTGGTCGTTCCGTCAGGAGCAATGAAGACTTTGGTTACTGTTTTCAGGCTAAATGAGTCTCTCACAAAAGCGCAAAATGAATTCAAGATGTGTGTTCGATAATCCAGTAACAAGGGAATAAATGAAAAGTAGACTGAAAAACCTATATAAATATCTTATTGAGAACAGGAAGCATGAAGTCAATGGATGGCACAAAGCCTATCGTGACTTTTACAGTCAGGTCGCTCAAATCCGTGAGCGAATCACATCTGGAGAAGGCTTGTCTCAAAATGATGAAGCCTTTCTGAAGCAGTTAATCTATGAGAAGAGCAACGGTATCGCTTCTCGCGGACAGTCAGTGTTGAGCAATGACAACTTCCAGTCATTCATTAAAAACAAGAATTTCATATCCGCATTAGAAAAATTTATATTGATTCCAAACAGTGAAAACTTCACGATTTTTTCTGATTCGTGGTCTAACCAAGGTAAATCCAACAACCCTGTTCTCGTTAATCGAGTGGCAGCAGCTTGTACGCTCGAAGTCTCCACAACGGTTGATTCCGGTAAATTTAATCAGGTTTTTAGTTGGCTTATACGCGAAGGAATAATTCCAGCATACCCAGCAGAAGAAAATCAAAGTTGGTTTGCTAAAAACATTTTTCTATTAAAGAGCATCAAAAGCGAGTTTGATAATGAGCTTCGGGAAGGTAAAACTGATGAGTTTTATCTTAGTCAGTTTGTTTGGGTGCTTTACGAGAATTTGTCAAACCCATTCAGTTTAAAGAAGCAGATTGTTAAATACGGTGCGCCGGGGACAGGGAAAACTTATCAAGCTCGCCTACAAACTTCGCTCTTGTTTGACATCTGGAAAGAGGAATTTGCTCCCTACAGCCGTCTCACACATGCAAGTCAGATTGAGTTGGTTCAATTTCATCCTTCTTTCAGTTATGAAGACTTTATGGAAGGGCTACGTCCTGTTTTGGACAGTGATGGGAACTCTCAATTAACGTTGCAAAATGGTGTTTTTAAAGAGTTTTGCCGAAGCGCTGGTAAGTGGGAAATCGATGTATATGGGCTTGGACTTACTCAGAAGTGGGAGTCTCTTACTATCAAGGAACTTCTCCCGTTTAGAGAAAAGTTATCAGGCGAGCATTGGCAGGATATTTTCGAAATATCAGATATATCCAAGCTTGTATCGGAAGCAGTACCACCATTTTTCTTTATAATAGATGAGGTAAACCGAGCTGAGTTGTCTCGCGTTTTTGGTGAGTTAATGTACTGTCTGGAATACCGAGGCACTAGAGGTTGCGTTAAAACCCAATATTCCAATCTGAACAATGAACATACTGGTATGCTTAAGGACGCACAAGGGTATTTGTTCTTCATTCCAACAAACATCTATCTTATTGGAACGATGAACACGATAGACAGAAGTGTCGAAAGTTTTGACTTCGCTTTGCGTCGAAGATTCCGTTGGGAAGAAGTGGTGCCTGATATGGCGCTATTGAAATACCATTTGAACCAATTTTGCAAAGCTTGGCTGCCCTTGGTGGATAACCTTGAACGCTTGAATGAATTGATAGCTAAAGAACCTTTGCTTGGTAATGATTACCAAATTGGTCATGCCTATTTGATGGACTTGAAGTATGCAACCAGCCTTACAGTTTCGGAGGTACGAGAGCGTGTATGGGATGATTGTATTCGTCCGTTATTACAGGAGTATCTTCGTGGAACAGGTAAGGAGACTGAACTGATTAGCTCCTTCGGAAAGGCATTTGGGGTTTAAACTGTGTGGCTTTTCGATATCATTAAGAACGGCACACTGGTCGATAACCAGTCCTATTTTGTCAGCGAAGGCATTTTGACAAATAGACGTTTAGGAAAGTCGATAACCCTTAGTGCCAAATCAAAAGGACAATGGACCTATCCTCATAACGACGAGTCTGCAATTTGGCACTTTTTGAATTCGGTATCTCGTGATGTCGAAAAAACGCTGAATGATAATATTTCCGATGCTTTAATACTCTTCAATGATGAAGATTACGAACACAATACAGATGGCGGTTTCATCGGTGTCTCTGGTACGGATGCCAGAAATTTTAATCTCGACACGGGCAATCTAATCGGATTTGTTAAGCGAGGAGATTACTCTCTGAAGATCAGCTCACGTTTTGGTGATGCTTTCCTTCAATACATCATTGCAGATGCCGATGGATTTCTCGAATTAGAAAACATTGGAGGAGAAAGTCACGCAGACGGTTACGAGTGGCTTTTAGCATATCTATGGAACATTAAGTTTAAGAGAGCATACCGCCTGGGCTTGCCAAAGACTTATATTACAAGAAATGATCGTATTTCCCGCGTAAGGGGAACTATAAATGCTACAGATTATTTCCAGAATAAATCATCTGGAAAATATTTATGCTCGTACCGAGAGCACAGCTACGACAGCCCTGCAACTTCACTATTTATAAAAGCTTATGAAGCAGTCGCACATTACTCATTTTGTCACCAAACACGAAATATCTATAGTGCATTTCTGACTGCCAATCAGGGGACTAAAAGGTCACAGCAAGAAATTTTGAGGACTTCTCATTTCACCAACCCTTTCTACAATGATTATAACGTGCTCATTGACTTATCTAAGCAAGTCATTGACCGGAAGGGCTCTGATTTTGATTCGCAGCAGGATTCGAGTGCTTTCTTTTTCGATATTTCGATGTTGTTTGAATATTTCATTCGTAAGCTCATCAAGCGAGATGGGCTACGCCTGCTAGGTAAGTTCGAGCAACGTCAGCAAATAGCATCTGGTGCTCTCAGTGGTTATATGAGAAAACTTGAACCTGATCTTGTTATAGAAATCGATGAGAGTTTATTCGTATTTGATGTGAAGTATAAAGCATTTGATTCACAATTTGGGGTGAAGCGTGAAGATCTTTTTCAGCTACATACTTACATAGGGCAGTATGGAAATGTTGCCGCAATCAAGGGATGTGGATTTATTTACCCTATATCAGAAGAACGATGGGCTTCACTTAACCTTGAAAAAACACAGGGTGTGATTTCAGATATTATTCACCAGCAAGGACAAGAGATACCGTTCCATGTGCTTTTTCTAAAAATCCCTGAAGATACGTATATTGATTTTAATAGGAAAATGAAAGAGCAGTGCAGCATTTTTATTAATGCCCTTTATTCTAAGGTTTTTAATCGGTGACGTTTTTTGTGGAGAAAGGCCATTGTTCAACGAAATGTCATTTTTTTGAAGTCGAGATTGTTTATTGAGTTGGGTATCAGTTTTATATCATAGGCATTATCGAGATAGTGACAAGTCAGCTGAGTTGGGTTGACAGTTCCCTATAGTCAGAAACACACACGATTCCTTCATCTATCTGGCCAATCGCTCTTACGGGGATCTTTAGCATGTTAGCTCTGTGAAATTTCTGGAGCTGACAATGAGAACGCCTTTGTTACCTTGGTTCATCCTATGGGTGACCATCCCAATCATTATTTTCTTTCTTTTCATCCTGCCCGCCCATGCCAGTGATGGGCCATTCTATCAACGTGGTCAGGAAGGCTGGTTTTGGTATCAGGTCATTCCTGAACCTGAACAGCCTGATGAGCTGATAGAGCCGGAATCTGGTGTCGTGGAGTCCAGTCAGAGCGAACTAAAGCCCTTCAGTGCCGCATGGTTCCGAGAGCATATGCAATCGTTTATGGACAAGGCAATTGATGAACCAACGACTGAAAACGTCAGAGCCTATCTGTATCTTCAGCGCGTTATGATGGATAAAGGCTCACTATTTGCTGATGTTAGTCAGCAGGTGGTCATGGGCGATCCTGTTTTGGATGAAATCAGTCGCAGACCCTTGGCGACCTATGCTGCCAATCGGATGGATCGAGAAGCTGGCGCTCAACGTGATGTAGCTTTAGGTGAAGTAGCGAAGCGGGCTGGTTTGTTCTTTTTCTATCGTTCGGATTGCCCTTATTGCCATGCTCAAGCGCCTATCATCGAATCTATGGCCTTGAACTATGGGTTCGAGGTGTTTGCTATTGCTGTCGATGGCTTGCCTTTACCCGGTGGAGAGTTTCCCAATTACAAAGTCGATTCAGGACAAGCACAATCCTTGTCCGTTACGACTGTCCCTGCCGTGTTCTTAGTTGACCCGCCTAACGTTATTACTCCGATTGGACAAGGAGCAATGAGCCTTGATGAGCTCAATAATCGAATCATTCTCGCAGCCCATCAAGCCGGTTGGATTGACGATCAAACTTACTATGCCACCAGACCTGTTCAACCCGGCGTGTCACTCGCGATGTCAGCCCAAGAGCTTAACGAAAAGATATTACAGGACCCTGAGTTCCTTGTTCGCTATCTGCGTGTACAAGGAGGGTTATAACAATGAAAAAAGTATTTCGAGTATCGCTAATCGCCTGTGCGATTGGTTTTTCATCTATGAGCCAAGCAAGCTTGCAACAGGAGATGAACCAGTTGTTTGGTTCAATGACCAACACCACTGCGCCTGGTGTATTCGAGAGTCAGCGGCGTGGCGTTATATCTGGAGGAAGCGTTGTTGTTCGTAACAGGATCATGAACGAGAACCTCGTCTCTATGGTGCCACCGTCATTCCAAGCCGGTTGTGGCGGCATTGATATGTTCGCGGGAAGTTTGTCATTTGTTAACGCGGATCAGTTTGTTCAATTACTTCGCTCTGTTGCTGCAAACGCCAAGGGGTATGCATTCCAATTGGCGCTCAGTGCTATGTGTGAGAAATGCTCCCAGCACATGGAGACACTGCAAAAGAAAATCCAGCAGTTGAACGAGTATTTTGGTAATTCCTGTCAAATGGCTCAGGGAGTCGTGAACGATACCCTGGCTGCTTTTGGTAAAAAGGGGCAAACAGAAGCCAGCATGTTGAGCTCACTTAAAGGGGCTGGGGACATTTTTACCAGTTGGAGTGAGTCCAATGGTAAGAACCCATATGAGAACGCTTCGAGTGTCGCGGCATCTGATGTAAACAGAACGATTAAAGGTAACTTGGTTTGGCGAGCACTGAAACGTCATTCGGCATCAAGCTGGTTTGCATCGGGGGATGACCGTTTTCTTGAAGCAGTTATGTCGGTGACGGGTTCGATCATCGTTGGTGATCTAGCTAATGCCGCTGATGGCCAAGGTAAAGCCCCGAAACTGACCAGACTGAATGGCAATACAGTGACTATTGAGCATCTAATTCACGGCGGTAACGTCGCTATGTACCGATGTGACACAGTGACACAAGACGGCTGTCTGAATCCGACAATCACTAACGTGACCCTGACGGGGTTATCAACCCAAGTAGAAAATTTACTTCTTGGTACAGGTTCCAGTAACGGCATTATTTTTAAGTTTGCTCGAAATACAGGAGCTGCTAGCACCACCGAAAAGGCTTTTATGACATCGGCTCCTGCGAGCATTGGCGGCATGATTCGAACACTTTCTGCATTAAATGAAGGGGCTGCTAGGTCGTTTGCTTCACGAGCGGCGCCATTTATTGCTGTTGAGATGGCCCGAGCATTGGTTGAAGACATGCTCAATGCAGCTAGAAGCACCTCTGGTGTAGAAGATCATGCCTATGCGAAGTTGTTAACTGAAGACCTTGAACGTGCACGTCGCCAAATCAATGAGGAATACGCCGCGTTACAGCGAAGATACGGTTCAGAGCAAGAATTGCTGGCGCATTTTAATCAGGTGATTCAGACCATTCGCAAGCAGCGTTATTACACCGTTAAATCTACGGCACTGGGGGAATAGATAATGTGGGAAATCTATTCCATCGGGGATTCGGCTTTTTTAGAGCAGGTCTTGAACGCTGTCGCGATGATCACTGGTACAGGCGACTTTACTTCAATGGTTCGCATTGGCTTACTCATTGGAGTATTGATGGTCTCTGTTCAGGCCTTAATACAAGGTGGTCGTGGGATTAACTTTCAACACGTTTTAGTCTCATGGCTAGTCTTTGCAATCATGTTTGGACCCAGTACCCGCGTGAGCATTGAGGATGCGTACACGGGACAAGTTCGAGTGGTTGATAATGTGCCCATCGGTGTTGCTGCCGCAGGCAGTACGATTTCGACTGTTGGCTTTCAAATCACGCGATTGTTTGAAACCGCCTTCTCAACTCCCGCCATGACGGAATACGGCTTTGCATCCAGTTTACAGTCACTGATTAAAGTGAGAAAACAGGTGATGGATCGCTCTGGTTTGGGTGATGCAAATCGTGTCGCCGGTTCGGACATCGAGCAATCGTGGCTTAACTACATCAAAGAGTGCACCTTGATTGGTATCGACATTGGACAAAAGAACCTCGATCAGGTGCTGAGTGACCCCAACCCGATGACTGCGATTAGGTTTGATTCGCGCATTTATGGCACGCGCATCATGCTCAGTGGTAGCAGTAGCGATTTGGACTGCACCGATGCTTATAGTCAGCTGAAACTCATGACAGAATCAACCTTCATTCCAAGGCTTAAACAGGTTCTGTCAGCCTCATTGGGGACTTCGTCTGCAACGGACACTGATGACGTGATCCGAAATGCACTGAATAACCTTGGTTTAGCTTCGGTTAACACCCAAGAGTACATGACCGCGTCAGTGCTTTTGCCTATTTATGAGCAAAGCGTGACAGGCAAGTATATGGATGATCAAGCTTTCACCGCAGCCGTGATGGTTAACCAAGCGATTGAGCAGCGCAATACACAATGGGCGGCGGAGCAGACCCTGTTCCAAAGTATCGTACGTCCGATGATGACGTTTTTTGAGGGGTTCATTTACGCCATCACCCCATTGATGGCCTTTGTGATTGCCCTTGGCCAAATCGGGATGCGAATGGCCGGGAAGTACTTGTTAATCCTGCTTTGGATTCAACTTTGGATGCCTGTCATGGCCATTATTAACCTATATATCCATTTAACTGTTGCTGGGAAAATGTCGGCTCTTGATGCCTTTGCAGGTACAGAAGTGCCATCTTTTGCTGGGATGATGCAGATGGATTCAGTGCTGCAAACCTGGATAGCTACTGGCGGCATGTTGGCGTCGAGTGTTCCGGCGATTTCGCTCATGCTCGTGTATGGCTCAGCAATAACCGCTACCCACTTGGCTGGACGTCTTCAAAACGGTGATGCAATTGATGAAAAGATGGCAAGTCCAGATGTCGCGAAAAATGCCCCGGTGATGCAATCACAGTCAATGTTCCAAAATTCAGCCCTCACTGGTTCTGCTATGACCGGCGCGTCAAACCTACTTAGCAGTTTCTCTGTCGGAAATGCGGTGGGTTCAATGGTCGGCTCTGCAAAAGAATCCATGACTCAGGCAACTCAAGCCTTTAGCCGTCAAGTTGGCAACACCATGAGCCGAACTTTTGGTGAAAAGCTAAGTTACGACAACCTTTCTTCGGTTGGACGTCAGATTGGTTCTTCTAATTCCGCATCTAGCGCCGTTGTTAATCAGGTCACTGATGACCTGCAAACACGGTATGGTTTCGGTGACGATAAAAAAGACGCTGTACGTGGCTTGGTATCGGGCGTGTTATCTGGCGGACTAAGGGTTGGTGGCGATGGAACCATTACTAATCCCGGTGAGAAAGAAGTTGCCGATAAGGGTTTTCTTGGGAGGCTTCTTGGAACGGGAGGCAATGATTCTCCACAAGGTAATTTGCCTGGAGTTGATAAGCCAGATTCATCTCGTGTACCAAAACTATCAAGGGTACGAGCTGGGTTGGATCTAGGTGGTAACTTTAGTGGCCAAGTTGAGTCGTCAGAAGGCAGTTCTCGGTCTACGACCGCAAATACGCTCACTGGGGAGATGCAAAGCTTGGCATCGAGTGATTCACGACGTGCTGAGTTTCGCGATGCGATGGTTAAGGACCTTTCAGATTCAAGACGCTCTGGCGTTGAGATGTCGTTGTCTAATCAAGACTATCAGTCACTTCAGAGTTCAGCACAAGACGTTATCACGGCATCAAACCGCTTTAGTGAGCTTGATCAGGCCAGCTACAGTCTATCAGGACAAAGGAACACGGATGGTGCGACGTTAACTCGATTAGCAGCGGATAATCCTGAAGTCATGGATTATTTAGGTCGCTATATGAACCAGCATGTTGAAGCAGGTAACCGATTACGTGAAAACCTTCCAATGTATCAGCGCTTGCTACCTGATGATAATCAGGCGTATGTGGCCGCAGCTATGGAGTCTTTAACCTATAGCAACTCCTCGACGCCCGCTGAACGAGACAATGACTATCAAGCAGCAATGACTGTTATGGCCATGGCTACCGGAGCCGATTTACGATCTATTCAGCCACGCTCTAATGAAGGCTTGTCATCAACTGCACCTACTTTTGGTGGCACTCAAAGCCAAGTGGAATCGGGTGTATTGGGCGGCTACGAGGATGCTGCAACTGTTCAAACTCAGTTCAACGCAGCTCAATCAGCTTACCAAACTAATTTGTCTGGTGTTGATGGACAACTAAATGCGCATCAACAACAAGCCCAACAGGCCGTAGTTTCTGACACAAGTACCTATCAATCTGGACTAAACAGTGAAGCTGGCTCTCAGTGGCGATCTCGCATTATGGCTGATGATAGCGGAGTTTCTGGTGCTGAAATGTTCTTCAACAGCGCCAGTGCTATTGGTGACTTCAGTGGCAAGCATACTGATGCAGCACTGCATACCTTGAATCACTTTGGCGAAGACTATGAGAGTTACAAGGAGCAAGCACTTGAAGACCCTAGCTCACGAGGTTTCTTGCACAATGCAACGGTGGCCAGTAAATCAACCTGGGATGGCTTAAAAGCAGCCGTTGACGCCGGAACCTCTTTGGAAAACCCATTGACGGCGTTTAATGATGCATACAGTGGATCGAGTTCGCAGTATGCCTCCGAAGTAAACTGGGGTACTAAGTCTGAAGCCATGTTGGCTGGGGCATTCGGTGCGGCAGTTAACAATCGATATGGTGAGTTCTTAGAACAGTATGCCGATGATTTTAAACAGGAAGCATACAGCGAAGGGCAGAGAATGGGATTGACCCCGATTCAAAGTCAAGTGTTCGCTCAAGCTTTCAATGAAGGTTTGGCGGGGCGCGTTTTCAACTCTGAAGACTCATCGAGTTGGTCGCCTGAAATGCTTGGTCTAAGGGAGCAAATGCTAAATGAGTATCGTCAAAAAGATGAGAGCGGTGCTTACATCCCCGACAGTGTGTCCGAAGAAGATAAAGCATTTGTGGATAAGCAGATTGCAGTGATCTCAAATGCATCCCTCGCTGGAGATTATGCTCAGAACAACTTGATCGATATTAGGGCCTATAACCAGGCTTCAGGAAGGAACTAAAAACAGAAGGTAGCCAGCTTGTGATGGGCTGGCTATTTTTTTGGCTTTTTGGGATACCTTGGATAAAAGCCATCAAAAAACGAATGGAGCTTATACCAATACCATTTTTCTTCAATGCTCAAAGTTCTACCCGAATCTTTAACTTGGCTACTCAAGAATCTAATTCCAGTACAAATAGCTAAGAAAAAGAGTCCCAAACCAACAATTGTCCAACTCGCTTGCCAATATGCGATTGCTACAAGCATAGTGATTATGGCTATAAGTCCGATGGGATTACAGGTCGCTTTGAATCCCAAGTAGCTGAAAAAAACGACGGTGCAGAACAGAAATGGCAAAGCCGCTAACTTGGCAGATGCCGTTAATATTTCTGATGGAAAGAAATGAGCCGCTGCCAAAGTCGCCAGAAAAAGCCCCAGTGATATAAACCAGCAGCGTGCTGGTAAAGATTTAAGTAAGTTTGTCATCTTCTTAGTACTCTCAAAGTGCACAGACGGTGCACAATCAAATCATGCATCAGCATGTTAGTTCTCAAAAAGTGCTCTAGTGGTTTGCTCGGCCATAATCTCACACACAGGGCATTTAAGCTGAATGCGCTGTTGTGATACCGTCAAATACAGACTGCCGCATCGACACCGGTGTAAGGATGCAAGCTGTGATCTTAAATCACGAGCTAGAACCCAACCTTCATTGATGGTCAGTTTTTTCCAGGGGATCTCAGCTGGAAGATCTGCTTCTTCTCTTGCAACCAAATACGCATCGTAAGCCTTCATCAAAGCATCGATATTTAATTGCTTGTAGACATTATCACCACCAATATTGACATAAAGCGCCATAAGCAGGGAGCCTTCAACTAATGCTCTTCTGCTTTTGACGATGGCATCAGATTCTGGCAATTGACCAGGACAAGGTGACTTGCCAGTCACTTCTTTATGGAGCCTTCTGATAATGTGGATTGGCAAACCTGTATCGAGCGCGATAATGGTTGTTCGAAATCCGTATTTAATAAGCAGCGAGGCTCGGGTAAATAGCTCACTTTTGGACAGGTTATCAATCATGCATCCCCCTTGTTGTTTAGGGTTGATAATAAATAAGCGATTCTTGGGATACCTGTGCCTTTGCTCTTCACCATCTCAATCAGTTGGCTTTGGTTACCCCTTGGTTGAAACAGCATGAATGATGAGGTCGCCACTCGTTGCAGGTCATCAACACCAGCATTAATCAAAGCATCAACCACGTCGCGTGTAAGTCCAAAGCGCAAGACGGCCTCTTGCGGATCAATTCGCGCTAATTCTCGTGCTGCGTGTAGGTACGCCAAATTTAATTGATAGAAGTCTTGTTGATTGGTTGTCATTGACGGACCTCCAGTTCATGTAAAATATTGCGATAGATAGAAAGCACTCTTTGCCCATACCAGCGTGCACGCTCTTCGTTCCAACTGTGATAGCGGCCTATGCCAAGCTCTAAATCATTTGGTGAAGACTTGATTGCTTCGGCCAAAATACTTGAGCCGACCGTAAGGTTGGTGATGGGGTCTAGCAGTTCCGCTGCTGAGCTCACCCGATGCCCATGCCAATGCAAATTGATTTGCATAAGGCCAATATCGAGCTGATATTTTTCAGTCTCTTGCAGTGCTTGGTTTAACAGTTTCTCTGCTTCTGTCTTAGATTTGGCGTAGGTTGCGTTTGAACCATTGCGAATTGCGTATGGCCATGGACTGGTCATGTTGAGACCACGATGTGAGGCCGACTCAGCCAAGGCAACGGCGTAGAGCATGACTGGATCAATACCAACGCTTTGTGCTGCTTTTTCCCACTGATAGCCCGGAAACGCATAGACTGAAGTGCTTGCGGACATGGCTATCACTAGGGCAATGGTTTTTGATTTAATCGTTTTCATTTTTGTCCTCTAATTGATTTCCGAGAAGCGCCTGAATGGCTTTCGGGCTTATTCTTTTCAAAGGCACTGCGCTAAAGTCGGTGATGCCTCTTGTATAAACTTGTGCTGCTTTTGACCAGTCGCCCACGGCAACCGGCGCTTGCATATCAAATCCTTTTTGCTGGTTCTGATGGTCTGCAATACCTTGTAATAGCCTTGGGTATTCACCCACTTCGTCCCGCAACAAGTAAGCCTGGTAGCGTGTTAAAAACTCTTTTTGTTTAAAGGGGTATTCCCTGTCATCTACCTTGCAGAGTTCAACCCATCCCCCCATGTCTGAAATAACGCGGTGAATAAGCGCATCGTCAAACATCACGGATGTCCAAGCGCCAACCTGACGAACAGCCTTGTCAACTTTGTTCCAAGCAACCATGGCTCTTGAACCCGAGTTGCCATCGATATGCTTGATGACGTCAGCGGGCTTTGGAAAAAATTGCCCAGTATCCGGTGATTGAATATGCCGAGTCAGACCGATTCGCACTTCTTCAATGCTATAAGCACGAAGGGCTTCAAATGCGATGGATAGCAATTGTGGTGATACGCTTTTGCCATACATGGCCCAAGCAGCTCCCCAAACTTCAGCAAACTCGCGTTTATCAACCTCCTGCACTTGAACGAACCTCCCGAATACCTGGTCCGGCCCAGCTTTCAGCAATGCGGCGATTGCTTTCTTCAATGTTCAACTGGTGATTGCTGCCCTTTAGGCTCGTCGATGATTGCTGTACTTCATCAATGCGAACGTACTCGTCTTCCCATTGCCGGTTTAAAAGCCAGTTATGTGGCATAGGGGTCTTAGTCCGATCTTGATACTGCAATCGGTTGTCTCGTTGCTCTTTCCAGCGTGTTAGCACTTCCAAGGCGAGTTCATGGTCTTCATTGAGGCCCATGCGTAGCCATTCTTCTTTGGCTTTCGCTTTTTTTTCTTTGCGTATTTGTACATCCCAGAAGTCTTCAAACTGTATGTGGCCAACAGTTTTAACTGTTGGTTTATTGCTTCTCTCAGAGTCATCCGACCGTTGAGAGTCCCTTACCGGGTTGCCATCAGGCATAAACAATGATGAAAATTCTTCTGGAAGCCGAGCTTGAAAACCGGCAAGAGATTTCAAAAGCGATGCCATACCAACGAAGTCGGCAGGTACATCTTTTAGCAACCGAAAGGCGGCCTTACCTTGGTTCGGGTTTTCGATTGGGTTGTGCTTCAGAAAGCTCCGAATCAAAGTCCAACCGGATTCCTCGCAACGAATGAGGAACTGATCTTGTTCTAACTCATTTAGAGCCTTGGCAACCTGTTGCTCATCCCAGTTCAAGTCAGAAGCAACGTAACCAATCGGCAATCGAAAGCAGCCAAGCAAATTACAATGTGGGCATGTAAGCAAATACAGTCCTAGCAACTTCGCTGAGTCACTCCAGGACAAAACGTTTTGCTTTAGCCAAAAGCGGGTATAGACCTTGCCATAATCACGCATGGAGGAACTCGCTTTTGTGTTTACGTAAAATGCTGACCATTATTTGCCCTTAATCCTACTGGTTACTGGCTTTCAGCTCGCTTGGGCATTCGGGATAGATGTCCGGTCTTAACTGGGATCGGGTTACCTGTCCTTGCGTAGCTTGTTCGATGGGTAAAACGAATTCAGCGGGCACACGCCCTGATTTATTCAACCAAAACCAGACGTTTTGCTGTTTTGAGTTGATGGCTCGTGCTAATGCTGATTGCCCGCCGACCAAGTCAATGGCACGGCGGAGATGTTTTTGTGTCGTGTTGAACACTTCCATACCGTCTCCTGTTACAATAATAACTGTTACAAGATTGAATGTTACAGTTTAAACTGTAGATAAGTCAACAGTTAAAATTGTTGAAAGACTACAGTTTTATTTGTAGAATGCGGGCTTATGAAAACTTTATCCGAACGACTAAACCATGCCTTGCAGCTTACTGGGGTGACTCAGTCTGAGTTGGCTCGTCGCATTGGTATCAAACAGCAGTCGATCAGCCAGATTTGCTCTGGTAAATCGGCTAGGTCTCGTTACACCATGCAGATCGCGGAGGCGCTTCGCGTGAATGCTCATTGGCTCGCCACAGGTGATGGCGAGATTGGCTTGGGGGTCGGTAATGTAGAAGTCGGGCCTGATATTAAGGGAAGAATTCCTCTCATTAACTGGGTTCAGGCCGGTGATTGGACTGAAATAGCGGAGGGATTTGCCCATGAAGATGCTGAGGAGTGGCGTGAAGTCACTGGGAAAGCACATGAGGGTTGTTTCGCACTTCGCGTAAAAGGCGACAGTATGGAAAATCCAAGCGGAAAAAAATCCATACCTGAGGGGGCAGTGATCGTTGTTGATCCTGAGTTACCTTACTCTTCAGGTTCATTGGTTGTTGCGCGTTTGGATGATTCGAAAGAAGCAACCTTTAAGCAGTTAGTTATTGATGGTGAACAGAAGTACCTAAAACCTTTGAACCCGCAATACCCTGCAATACCGATCAACGGCAACTGCACCATCATCGGTGTAGTACGACAAGCTATCATCGATTTCTGGTAGCGAAGGAATTTGTGGTTTAGCCACAGTTGTTCATGAGCTGAAGAAGCAACGATTGCAAACAGCTACAACTGAGCATTGGCGCACGCTGAGAGTAAATGGTAACCGATTAGATAACCATTGATTGTTTATAAAGTCAAGATCAGCGAAAATAGCGGCCAATTACGATTAACACGACGGGTTTGACAAGCGAAGAACTGAAAAGAGAGTACTTCCAAAAGTGTGTACAAATCCGTGTACAAACTAAAAGAATTTATACATGGCAAACCAAGATTTTCTTAATGAAATCAATAAGCGAAGGACCTTTGCTATCATCTCGCACCCGGATGCGGGTAAAACCACCATTACAGAAAAAGTGCTGTTATTCGGACAAGCAATCCAAAAAGCAGGTACCGTAAAAGGTCGTGGCTCAAACCAGCACGCTAAATCTGACTGGATGGAAATGGAAAAAGAACGTGGTATCTCGGTAACTACGTCAGTAATGCAGTTTCCCTATAACCAGCGTTTGGTAAACCTTCTTGATACACCAGGACACGAAGATTTCTCTGAAGATACATACCGTACCTTGACCGCAGTTGACTCGTGTTTAATGGTTATCGATGCGGCAAAAGGTGTTGAGGATCGCACACGTAAATTAATGGAAGTAACGCGCTTACGTACCACGCCAATCGTTACCTTTATGAATAAGTGTGACCGTGATATTCGTGATCCTATGGAGTTATTAGACGAAGTAGAAACCGAACTAAACATTGCATGTGCACCAGTAACATGGCCGATTGGCTGTGGTAAAGAATTCAAAGGTGTTTACCATATTCACCGCGAAGAAACGATTTTATATAGCACCGGCCAAGGCCACACTATTCAGGAAGTTCGTACAATTAAGGGCTTAGATAACCCTGAGCTAGATGCAACCATCGGCAGCGAACTAGCAGAGCAATTACGTGAAGAACTTGAGCTGGTAATTGGTGCATCGCACGAGTTTGACTTAGACCTCTTTTTAGCGGGCGAACTCTCACCTGTTTACTTCGGTACGGCGCTAGGTAACTTTGGTGTTGACCATGTACTTGATGGCTTAACTGAGTGGGCTCCGTCACCATTACCACGCGAAACAGAAGATCGCCAAGTGCTTGCAACAGAAGAAAACTTCACTGGTTTCGTATTCAAAATTCAAGCGAATATGGACCCTAAACACCGTGACCGTATTGCTTTCATGCGTATCGTATCAGGCAAATACAGCCAAGGTATGAAGATGAATCACGTTCGTATTGGCAAGCAAGTGAGCATTTCTGATGCGGTAACCTTTATGGCCGGCGACCGCGAACGTGCGCAGGATGCTTATGCGGGCGATATTATTGGTTTACATAACCACGGTACGATTCAAATTGGTGATACTTTTACCCAAGGTGAAAAGTTGAAGTTTAGCGGTATTCCTAACTTCGCGCCTGAATTATTCCGCCGTATTCGTCTAAAAGATCCTCTTAAGCAGAAGCAGTTATTAAAAGGCTTAGTGCAGTTATCAGAAGAAGGGGCGGTGCAAGTATTTAGACCACTTATTAACAACGACCTTATCGTTGGCGCTGTTGGTGTACTACAGTTTGATGTGGTTGTTGCACGCTTAAAAGCAGAATACAACGTAGATGCTATTTATGAAGGGGTCAGTGTTAATACTGCACGCTGGGTAAGTTCAGACGATACTAAAAAGTTTGAAGAGTTTAAACGCAAGTGCGAAAGCAACTTAGCGCTAGATGGGGGGGATAACCTTACTTACATCGCGCCAAGTCGTGTAAACCTAAACTTATCAATGGAACGTTATCCTGATATTAAGTTTAACCATACACGCGAAAACTAAGCTTACACAGGCACATATTTTAAGTGCCCGCATGGCGGGCAATAAAGGTAAAAATTACAATGAACATCCGTACTCTTTTAATTGAAAAAGCCGTTGCAGCCATGGTTGCAGCAGGACTACCCGAAGACACGAACCCCGCGGTAACACAAAGTACACGCCCGCAGTTTGGTGATTACCAAATCAATGGCGCGATGGGAGCGGCTAAAAAGCTAAAATCAAACCCACGCGAACTGGCACAAAAAATTATCGATAACCTAGACCTTGCTGATATCGCAGAAAAAACAGAAATTGCAGGCCCAGGTTTCATCAACATTCACTTAAAGCCTGAATTTTTATCAACAAGCTTAAAAGCAGCGAATGAAGATGAAAAGCTCGCGGTTTCACCGCATGCAACCGCACAAAAAGTTGTGGTTGATTACTCATCACCCAACCTTGCGAAAGAAATGCACGTTGGCCATTTACGTTCTACGATCATTGGCGATGCCGTTGTTCGTGCGCTTGAGTTCCGTGGTGATGATGTTATTCGTCAAAACCACATGGGAGACTGGGGTACGCAGTTTGGTATGTTGATTGCGCACTTAGAAGACCAAATTAGCCAAGGTGTCGACTTAGACAAAGTGGCTCTGGCAGATTTAGAAACCTTCTACCGCGATGCGAAAAAACGGTTTGATGATGAAGAAGGCTTTGCCGATAAAGCCCGTGACTACGTGGTTAAATTACAAGGTGGCGATGCGCACTGTGAAAAGCTGTGGAAGCTATTCATTGCCACGTCAGTGAAGCACTCTGAAGAAGTGTATAAGCGTTTAAATGTTACGCTTAAACAAGACGATATCATGGCTGAAAGTGCTTACAACAGTGAGCTTGCTAATATCATCGCTTTATTAAAAGACAAGCACATTGCTGTTGAGTCTAATGGCGCACAAGTTGTGTTCCTAGACGAGCTTGCTAATAAAGACGGTGAGCCTTCAGTGTTTATCGTGCAAAAATCAGGCGGCGGTTTCTTATACGCGACAACTGACTTAGCAGCGTGTGATTACCGCTCAAACAAACTTGGTGCTGACCGTATCTTAATTTTTGTTGATGCGCGTCAAAGCTTACACTTTAACCAAGTTGAGCTAACTGCACGTAAAGCTGGTTTGTTACGTGATGAAACTAGTTACGAGTTTTGCCCATTCGGCACCATGATGGGTGAAGATGGCAAGCCATTCAAAACACGTACGGGTGGCACCGTTAAACTAGCTGACTTACTTGAAGAGTCAATCACGCGTGCAGCAGCAAAGCTTGCAGAGCGTGAGTCTGATCTAAGCGACGAAGAGCGTAGTGAAATTGCCCGTAAAGTAGGGATTGGCGCAGTAAAATATGCGGATCTTTCAAAGCACCGCACCAGCGACTATATCTTCAATTGGGATACGATGTTGAGTTTCGAAGGCGCAACTGCACCTTATCTTCAATATGCGTATACGCGTGTTCGCAGTATTTTCCGCAAGTCAGGTATTGATGCCGCTTCATTAACAGCAGACGTTGCTATCAACGAGCCGCAAGAAAAAGCACTTGCGCTAAAACTTCTCCAATTAGAAGAAGTACTCGACCTGATGATCAGCGAAGCAACACCACACGTACTATGTGGATACCTATACGAACTTGCAAGCCTATACATGACGTTCTACGAAGCGTGCCCAGTACTTAAAGACGGTGTAGAACCAAGTGTACGTGATAGCCGTTTAGTACTGTGTAATTTGGTTGCGAAGACGCTTGAAAAAGGGTTGGATTTGTTAGGTATCGAAGTTATGGAGCAAATGTAATCTGCTTCGTGTAGTTCGCTTTAGCTGCGTTAATGAGTTTATTTAGCCTAAGTCACATACAAAAACGTATGCTCCTAGGTATAAATAAGCTCATTGCCTTGCTAGCACTCCTACACTTGCAGATAACGTATGTTACCGCCTTCGTAGGTTGGGTAGAGCGCAGCGACACCAACAAAAATTGACAAGATATAAATGTTGCTTAATTTTTAGCTGATAGCTTACTGTGATAGAAGGAATTTTTAAATGAAACTTGAAGATATTCGCCGTGAATATTTACAGGATGGTTTATCTGAAGACATGCTTGATGCATCGCCTATCAAGCAGTTTGAAAAATGGCTTGAGCAGGCAGTGGCAACTAACTTGCCAGATCCGACGGCAATGGTGGTGGCAACGGTTGATGAGCATGGTCAGCCTTCGCAGCGCATTGTTTTGCTAAAGCACCTTGATGAAAACGGCTTCGTGTTTTTTACCAATACGGGCTCACGCAAAGCGCAAGAGCTTAAAGGGAACAACAAAATTTCCTTACACTTTCCTTGGCACCATATGGAGCGTCAAGTAATTGTGTATGGCGAAGCAAAACCATTACCAACCACAGCAGTGGCAAAGTACTTTTTATCGCGTCCTAAGGAAAGCCAGCTTGCAGCTTGGGCGTCTGCGCAAAGTCGCCCTGTCTCGTCTCGTAAAGTGCTAATGGAAACCTTTGCTAAAATGAAGCAGAAGTTTTCTAATGGTGAAATTCCTCTCCCTGATTTTTGGGGAGGGTACTGTGTAGAGCCGACTAAAGTTGAATTTTGGCAAGGCGGTGCACACCGTTTGCATGACCGCTTTATGTATCAGCGCAACGCTGACGGCAGTTGGCAATTCGGTCGTTTAAATCCATAAATGCGTTTTATTGATTCCCATTGTCACCTCGACTTTAGCGAGTTTGATGAGAATCGCGACGCGCTTATCGACGCGT
This sequence comes from Pseudoalteromonas sp. bablab_jr011, assembly GCF_016464045.1. Lineage (NCBI taxonomy): Bacteria > Pseudomonadati > Pseudomonadota > Gammaproteobacteria > Alteromonadales > Pseudoalteromonadaceae > Pseudoalteromonas > Pseudoalteromonas sp. bablab_jr011. Next base: position 61,558 of record NZ_JACDWU010000079.1, read on the forward strand.
GTCAAAACGCAGGGATCGCACACTTTGTTGTGCCGGGTATTAGCTTGGCACAATCGACCCAATTGCTTTGCTTTTCAAAATCGTATCCAAGCGTATCAATTGCACTAGGCTTACACCCTTATTTTTTATCACAGCATCAACCCCATCATCTAAGCGAGCTAGAGCAGCTTGCTAAAACCCATGCGAATGAACTTGTTGCGATTGGTGAATGCGGGCTTGATCGGAGTATTGATAATCTTGATAAACAAATTGCGTTATTTGAAGGGCAGATTGAGCTTGCTAACCAATTGGCACTCCCGCTGATAGTTCACCACCGACAAAGCCATGATCTCATTGCGCGTTCATTCAAGCGATGTAAGCCTAAATATGGCGGGGTAATTCATGCATTTTCCGGGTCGCAGCAACAAGCAAACAGCTATATTAAGCAAGGTTTTAAACTCGGGGTGGGTGGGGTGATAAGTTACCCTCGAGCTGAAAAAACACGCCAAGTGATAAGTAATATTGCCCCCCAGCATTTAGTACTTGAGACCGATGCGCCCTCAATGCCACTTGCAGGCTTTCAAGGGCAAATCAATACGCCACTAAAAATACGAGAGGTGTTTACTCACCTATGTGAGCTAAAAGGTGTCTCGGGTACTGAAAAGCAATCGTTAGCTGATGCGCTTTATGACTCTTGCTCAGCACTTTTTTTGATATAACGATTTACCTGCCAGCGCTTTAATCCTCGGCCTAGTTGCCATGTAAAAATACAGGTAATAACCAACATGAGTAAGACCTGTCTGCCTAAATCATGAAAACTGCTGTGGCTGGTTGCAATTGACGCTTGTGTTAAATAAGTGATGGTTACAAAGCCTATCGGACGCTCATCATCGCTTATTACAGGCTCGACAAAGGGGGTTTTGAGTTTACTTATTCCCGGAGTCGAGTCTGGTAAAAGTCCAAATGTGTGGTGGCTTTGCCAGTTATCACTGGCGGCAATTTGGATCCCTTGTTGGTCATAAACGATGGCTGCTAAAACATACTCGTCTTCTGCTATGTTATTACACAGTGCATTTAATGCGGGCTTATTTTTTTCTTCGAGCGGGGTCTGCGCATTAAGCGCCATAAATTTTGTTAGGCTTGTCGCGGTACTGTTTGCACTGTCATAAAGTAGTTGATGGCTTTGAAAGCTACTATTAACGGCAACCCAACTAAGCAACACAAAACAGGCCGCAGCTAGGCTTAATCGCACGATGCGTTGGCGATAAGTAGCCGAAAATGGAGTTTTAAGTTGGTTATTTTTCATAGTCACCGTATACGCTGCTGACAGCTTTTACAATTGATGGTACAACTAAACCAGTATAATAACCTTATTAGTTCATTGATTGCGAGTAGCAAATACACGCACAACAACAGACATAAGTCTAACGTGGAGCCACTATGTCACAGCTTAGCTTAGCTGCTACACCTACAGCAAATTTAACAGGTCAAATAACACTAAATTGCTGGTATAAAATTGAAAATAAACACCTAATTGCGACAGATATTTTACCCAAAGCACATCAAGGCGTACTGAGCGTGGCGTTTGGCGGTGAACTCAGTGCTGACCATTTACTTGCTCTGACAGCATTTTTAAGCTCGCACGGCTTCACAAATTTAACCGTGTGTTGTTATCAGCCTATTGAATCTATGCCCTCAGCGTGGTGTGTTCATAGCGACTCAACATCACCACTCAGTCCATCCGTATTAACCGCCTTTGCTAATCAGCATGGCTTGCAATTGGTGCAGTTAACGAATCCACCCACTGTGAATGAGCCTGGTTTATTACTCATGGACATGGATTCAACAGCGATTACGATAGAATGTATTGATGAAATTGCACGTTTAGCCGATGTGTATGATGAAGTGGCTGCTGTCACTGCGCAAGCCATGGCTGGGCAGCTTGATTTTGCACAAAGCTTAAAACAGCGTGTTGCAAAGCTTGAAGGCATTGATGTTGATTTAATCGATGATTTAAAATCGCGTTTACCCTTGATGCCTGGTGTGAATGAGCTCTGCCAATACCTTAAAAAGTATGACTGGCATCTTGCCATTGCCTCGGGTGGTTTTGTGCCATTTGCTGAGCAAGTACAATCGCTTATTGGTTTAGATGAAGTACATGCTAATACACTTGAGTTTAAAGATAACCGGCTAACGGGTAAGGTCATAGGCACGATTGTTGATGCAGAAGAAAAAGCGCGAGTGCTTAAGCGAATCGCAGAAAAACTGGCGCTTAATACCCGTCAAACTGTTGCCATGGGTGATGGGGCTAATGACTTAAAAATGATGGCTGCAGCAGGGCTTGGCGTGGCTGTTCATGGAAAACCGAAAGTTGTTGAGCAAGCACAAACAGCCATTAATGAAGGCTCGTTACTTCAAGTCAGTTACTTGCTCACAATTCCATTAGATTACACGCTTTAACCACGTTTTCTTGCGCTTATTCATTTCGATTTTGAGTGTTTCATCAATATCAAAATGCGTAAGCGCTTCATCACTAATATCAATTAAATCACCCACACCTGCCACGGCCCACAGCGCTTCTTCAAGATCTTTCGCTTTATGTAAGGCATACTGACTTATATATTTGAGTTCGTTTGATAAATAATCAATATCAGGGCGCCCTGTACGTGATACATATAAACGAAACACAAACATGAGGTCATTTCTCAGCGCTTTTTTTACAAACAAAGTCTGGGGTTTGTAGTCATCTTCACTAATGCACCGACTCGTAATCGCGTCGCTGATTGAAGGTTGGCGAGGGTCAAAACGAATAAATAAGGTAAAAGCAAGCGGCGGGTCTTGGCGGCTACGATCTTTTATGAGTGGTGTAATGACTTCGGTGATTTGCTGCGTTGATAAAATCCCTTCAATACTGGTGTTTTCGTTTAAGAGCGCAAAGTTTTGCAGTAATACATGTAATGGGCTCGGATATAAACCCTGACCAATTGCACCGGCTTTAAAATGCGCTGCTTCTTTGTGTAAATAGAACGGAAATTGGCAAACACTTTTGGTTACCATATTTCTGAGTGCCGTTGAAAGACCCGGTATTTTAGGCGACTCTTCGCACACCCTTAACTTATCTTTATTGTTTTCAATCAGTACCGTAAAGAACTTAATCGCCATATGTGGTAAGTCTGTAATACGGTGAACTTTTAGATTAACCGTGGTGAGTGACTTACTAATCGCCATGACTTCGTAAGCAAGGCTCGATAAATCATGTTTTTTGGTAATTTTTTGTAAATCAGGCAAGCTAATATTAATTATGTCGCCTTTTTTAAACTCAACAGGTTTATCACACTCGATTTGTAATCCCATAACTGACAAGTCGCGGGTATGGCCTGTGATAATCTGCTCGTGATGATTTATGGCGATAGCTGTCTTGTACAAATAGCGCTTGTGCGCTCTTAAATTTACATATTCAAGGGCTACGGGCTCTAGGTGTGGCGGTGTTTTATGTTTGCTATGGCCAAATTGTTTTAGTTGATTAATCGCGTTTTTATCAAATGTTAATTGTTTATAAGAGTGCTGCTCATAGGGCGTACCAATGGCCGTTAAGATCAGTAAATATTTAACGTCTTTGATCAACCCTTGCACGCGAGGTGAGGGCGGTTTGTTCAACTTTTCAATGTCTTTCCCTGCACTACTGGGCAGTGACAACGGAATATACGAATCTTCAGGGTGACTTGGCATCAATTGCAACTTAAAACATTGCCAGCTGTCTTTTTGACTACCAAACCCTAAAAATAAATTTTTAAGCTGAGGCTGGCTTTCAAGCTCACTACGCGTGGCAGAGTAGTAATACACTTTACCAGCAACAACATGCGTGAAAGTATAGAGGTACTCTTCTTTTACTGCCTCTGGTGAGCTTAATAAGTGGCCTATACGTTGTTGGTTAATAATACTGTATAAGCAAGACAGCTTGCGCTCGTCACAAAAATAACGCTGAATAAAAATATTATTTTCAGTTGTTAAGGCAAGGCTTGGGTATAGCTTGTCACCTTGTAAGCTTAAAAAGGTATAAAGAGAGGTCACACGCGGAATGTAGTATTGTTCATAGCCTTTTGACACAACCGCATCGAGCGTATTGTCTAGGTTAACTTTATAACGACGCTTATTGCCGTGGATAAAGCTTTCTAAAAACTCATCAAACTTTTCGTTGTTTTCAATAAAGGTGCGTTTTAGGCGAACATGATTGTATTCGCGTGATACTTTTTCAATCGCGACGACTTCGTACTGAATTCCGTTTTTTAAACCTAACTCAAAATCTTGTTCAAGGCCGACTAGGCGCAGGCCTATAAGTTGACCTTTTTTTAACTTATAGCGTGGCGCGAGCTTTATCTTTGCACCACTGAGTGAGATATCAGATGTTGTTGCGGCTACTTTGCTGTCTTTATCAAACTCAACAGTGATTTTGATAGAGTAATTCATCCGCTCTTCACGACGGCTTTCGTAGGAGGCAAATTTTATCACTTTGGCTGATAACTGACTGTCGTTATCGTCTTCAGTAAGAGCTTGTTCGGCCGCTTTCTTTTGCATGACACGATGGTTGTTTTCAGTGTTCATCACCGCTTCATAGACAGCAAGGGTGTAACCGCCATGGCGTTTAATAGCCTGTTCAAACACTTCGATGGCAGTATCGTCCATAAAGTGCTGTTTACCTTCGTATTCGTATGGTTTTACTTGACCCGTTACTTGCCCACGTAAATCAATAAACCGTGCAACAGGCTGAGATAAACGCGACATCTCCATTTTGATCAAGAACTGCTCAGGCTTAGTTAAGCCCGCTGTTTTTGATTTAAACAGTTTGTCGAATTTTGGGGTGCCTAAATACGCCTTTAGCTCTTCAACTAGGCTTTCATATTTAAGCAGAATGTCTTCAGCCATTTATAAAACCATCAACGTCTATTAAAAAAAGTAGGTATACTAGTCGGCAATTACGCAGTAAAAACACAAACAGTAGTCACTTTTTTATTTTATTAATTATTGTTATAAGTATTTGCCAAATAAATGGCAAGCACTGTTAAGTTTTATTTGTAAGCAAAAACTATGCCCTAAAGCGGTTCTTTATTTAACAGTGTGTTGAATAAAGAGCTGGAGTAAGAGGTTTTAGTTACAACGAGTTATCTTTTTGTGATTATAAACTTACTATACATTAATTGTGATAAGTGTCAGTTTTTAATAACAAGTTAGTCACAAATTAGCGACCTAAATAGGTAAGGCCGAATGGCAAAATCAGCAAAAATCGAATTTGTCTGCACAGAGTGCGGCATGAACTATCAGCGCTGGCAAGGACAGTGTAAGTGCGGTGCATGGAACACGCTAGCAGAATTTAAGCCCTCAGCCGGACAGTCAAAACAAGCGGCAAGCCGTGCCGTGGTTGCAGGCTACGCAGGCGGTGTTGGCGGCGGCTCAAAAAAAATTAATGAAGTCGAAACCGCCGAAGCAGAAAAACGCTTAACCGACATTGGTGAGTTAGACCGTGTATTAAGTGGCGGTGTGACCACCGGTTCCGTAAATATTATTTCGGGCGATCCAGGGGCTGGAAAAACGACATTATTGTCAGATTTAATTGCTCGCATGTCGAAAGTGATGCCGTCACTTTATTGTACGGCAGAAGAGTCATTATCGCAGTTTAAAAACCGTGTAAACCGACTGCGTTTAGATTATAACCCTGATGAGCTTTATTTACTGTCAGAAACCAGCGTTGAAGCAATTATTGAAGAGCTTGATAAGAACAAGATTAAGTTTGCGGTGATCGATTCAATTCAAGCGGTTGTGACAGAAGCCGCTAATGGCAGCCCAGGCTCTCCTTCACAAGTTAAAAGTGCAGCACAAGCACTCACTCAATATTGTAAGCAAAATGACGTCACCATGTTCATTATTGCTCACGTAAATAAAAACAACGAAATCGCAGGCCCGCAAACCTTAGTGCATATTGTTGATGCGCTGCTGCATATTGATACCAACGATGGGCAAATTCGTACCTTACGTGCCAATAAAAACCGTTTTGGCGATATTGATACCGTCGGTATTTTTAGAATGTGTGAGCGCGGTATGCTCAGTGTTGACAACCCAAGCGAAATATTTTTATCGGGGTCAAGCACCGAATCGCCGGGATCGGCTATTACATGTATTCGTAAAGGTAATCGTAATTTATTGTTAGAGATTCAGTGCTTAACCACAGAAACCGAGGCTGAGTTTCCGCAACGAGTGTGTGTTGGCTTAAATATGAATCGTATCAAAATGCTCACAGGGATTTTGCGTAAACACACCAAGACTAAAATCTTTCATGACACGTTTTTTAATATTGTCGGTGGCCTAAAAATTGATGAGTCTGAAACCTGTATCGACTTAGCATTAGTTACGGCATTGTTGAGTAGTTTGAATGAATTTGTTGTGCCAAGAACCACCTGTATTATGGGCGAATTAAGCTTAAATGGTGACGTTAGGCCCATCGACAGTGGGGTGCCGCGAGTAAAAGAAGCCGCTCAGCATGGTTTCACTGAAATTTTTATTCCATATCGTAACTACCATAAATCAATGGAAGGATTGGGCGCAAAAATTACACCTGTTAAAACAGTGCATGAGTTACTGTCTTTAATAAACTAGTTGTAATTTGATAGACTATAAAAAACACCAATCAAAGGAAATAAAATGAAAAAGTTAGTAATTGCAGCCGTTGTTGCTGCAGCTGTAGGTGGCGTCGTTTACGCAAACTATACAGCAACACAGGAAGTGAAAAAGGTTGTTGATAAGCAACTAAGCGCTTTATCAAGCCAAAGTGGTGTAGATATCACTTACAGCGATATTTCAGCAAGCGTGTTCAGTAGCAGCATGCAGTTGTCTGGTATAAATGTGCAAAGCATTGAAGGCGATGAAACCATTGCCACTATCGACAATATTGAAGTGACGGGTTACGAAGTTGATGCGATCCCACCCCACACGGGCTTCGTGATGACAAATTTCCGCTTTAGTGATGAGTTTTTATCGCAACTTCCAGACAGTGCGAATAATAAGCTTGCCGCAACGAGTTACAACGTGAATTCATCGCTTGATTACAACAAAGAGTCAGGTGATAGCAAGTTTGCGCTTAACGTGAAGGCAAACGAAGTGGCTGATGTACGTTTTAATCTTGGTTTAGCAAATTCAACGGCGTTGATGGAAGCATCTTTATCAATCAGCCAAGCACAAAATGCTGCGAATGGGGCTGAGCTCACTTTAGAGCAACAACTACAGCAACAATCAAAAATGATGGCGGCAATGAGCCAATTAGAGCCGCGCAGTATCGAGCTTGAAATCAACGACGACGGTGAACTTAAAACTGTTGTCGAAAGCTTCTTAAAAGCGCAAGGCATGACACTTGATGACCTTGAGCAAGTTGTGGCAATGCAATTACAACAAGCTCCTGTAAGTGCGGAGTTAGACACTGCGATTAAAAACTTTGCCAGTGGTTTATCAAAATTGTCTTTATCGGCACGCCTACCTGAAGGCAAGTCGATGATGCAAATCAACCAGCAAATCATGATGCTGGTTGGTCAGCCTGAAGAGCTTGCGAAATTTATTAATTTAAAAGCCAGTGGTGAATAACCCGCTGACCGCAGCCGTGCGTTAGCTGCAATAACCTTAAAGTGTTCAACTCTCTAGTTTACTCACTTTAAGGTTATTTTTTACATGCCTTACACCCTGACTGTGTTCTAAGAACTTTTGTGCCAGCGCACGTTGAAACCCCGTTTCCGTTGAACCTAATAATTCAATCGTATCGCCACTTACAATAACCTGTAAGTTTTCAATTTTAAAATTGCGGTTATTCGTTAGTTTCTTTAAAGCCACTTGCTGTAATCGCGGTTGCGCCGAAGTACTGGTTGTTAAAACATGGGTGTTGGCACTGACTTGTGTGGCGCAAGCCAATAAAAAAAGACAGCTAAATAAGGTTACGACAACAGATAATTTGAAACGGCTCATACAATTCCCTCGCAATAATGACAGATTGAACTCTGTATGAACAATTACAAATTCTGTTCCAATTTTAGTTTGTTGATTTTTATAGGTTTTATTTTTTTGAAGAAACTGTATGTGAAGTAATTACACATAGTTCAGTAAAAAAGACACGGCAAATAACAGCGATAAAAATGCCGAGACAGGCTCGGCATTTTTATTAACAAGGCTTATTAAGCACGCACTACTTTTTCTTTTTTGGTTTTGCCTTTTTCTTCGCTTTGATCTTTGCTGGATCTTTTTTCTTTTTAGAAGGGATTTTTGCTTCTTTGTGTTGCGGCTCTATCCCTTTGATTACTCGACGCTTTAGTTTTTGTTCGATGTAACGCTCAACTTTGCCTAAAATGGCAACGTCATGCGCTTCGATAAATGAAATCGCGATTCCTTTTTTGCCTGCACGACCAGTACGTCCAATACGGTGAACGTATATGTCTGCGGTGCGAGGCATATCAAAGTTAATCACATGGCTGATATCTGCCACGTCAATACCACGGGCAGCCACATCGGTTGCTACCAATATTTTATTGCGGCCAGAATGGAAGTTCTCCATTGCTTTCATGCGTTTATCTTGTGGCATTTCACCACGTAACCAAGCAACGCGCAGTCCTTCGTTATTTAACGCACCAATTAATGATTCTAGGCGTTCACGGGTCTTAACGAACACTATCGCTTTATGGATATCATCGCCGTTTAAGATATCGACTAACATTTTAAGCTTATGGTTGTAGTCGTCGGCTAAGTGAACCCACTGGTGGATCTTTGCTTTTTCTTTACGCGACGATTCTGCTTCTAGTAGCGCAGGATCATTTAAAATACGCTCAGCGAAAAGCTCAACACTGTCACCTTCAAGTGTGGCTGAAAATAGAAAACATTGACGACGATTTCTGGCTTCATCACAAATACGCAGCATTTCTTTACGAAAGCCCATATCGAGCATGCGGTCGGCTTCGTCTAAAATAAGCATTTCGACATTTTCAGCATGGAAGTTCTCGGTTTCGAGGTATTCCATTAAGCGCCCAGGTGTCGCGATAAGAATGTCGTTATTGTTCTCAAAAATTTCTTTGTGCGTTCCATAGTTAATGCCGCCCGTCACAACACCTATTTTAAGGTGTGTTTGCTCAGCAAGCTGTTCACAATGCTCATGGATTTGATAAGCAAGCTCGCGAGTAGGAGTCATGATAAGTACGCGGGCAAAACCAGGGTCACGACGAGGGAAATCAAGCAAGTATTGAATAGCTGGGATCAAAAACGCGGCTGTTTTACCGGTACCTGTGGGTGCAGATGCCAAAATATCGCGCCCTTGTAATGCTTCAGGGATCGCTTGTTGTTGAATGCTGGTTGGCGTATCAAAACCCATTTTATTAATGGCATTTAACAGTTTGTTATCGATATCAAATTCAGAAAATTGCATAGAGTGACATAAATAGAGGACAATTGGCGTTAATTATACGCGCTATCCAGCTGTTGGTGAATGAAAAGGTGAAAAAATGTCAGGTTTTGTGTTTAAACAGTTTTCGATAGGGCAAACTCACACTGCAATGAAAGTTTCAACAGATGGGATTTTGTTGGGGGCATGGGCACATGTAAGCGATGCTGCACGAATTGTTGATATTGGCACAGGCACCGGGTTGCTTGCTTTAATGGCAAAACAACGTGCGCCGAAGGCGGTTGTTAACGCTATCGAAATAGAGGTTAACGCGTGTATTGATGCTCGCGCTAATTTTGCTAATAGCCCTTGGCCTGACATTATGCTTTATCAAGGGGCTGTGCAGTCTTTTAAAGCAGCAACCCCCTTTGATGCAATTATCACTAATCCACCTTATTTCAATGCCAGCCTTAAAGGCGATAATGCAGCACGCAATACAGCGCGCCACACCGATGGATTGAGTTTTAGCGAATTAATCAAAGCGTGTAGTGCGCTGAGTCATGCACATACTCTGCTCAATGTGATACTGCCTTGTCCTGAGGCCGAGCAATTTATTGCCATTGCAGAGCAAGAAGGCTGGTATTTAAACCACCTGTGTTTAGTTAAAACAACCGAGAAAAAAGCACCCAGTCGCAGTTTAATGTTATTTAGTCAGGTTGCAGCCCCTTTAACGACAACACATTTAACGATTCATGCAAACAGTGGCGCGTACAGTGCTGAATATAGTGCGCTATGCAAGGACTTTTATTTGAAAATGTGACGCATACCAGCCATTAATAGTCCGTTATCACTTTACTCTAAAAGGTCGTATTTGCTATTCACTGATGCTCGATTGTAGGCCATCTTCGCTTACTAATAATGTATAAGAGTGTCCATATGAGGCATGACAAATGGCAACTGATTCATCAACACGCTTACCTTCATCATTCAGTCGAGAGACTTTAATATCATCTGCGCAGTCATCAGTGTGATACCACGTACTTAATTGATTTTGATATAGGTTAACTATTTGATTCTCTATTTTTAAGCGAATGTTTTCGGTGGCAAGAAAGCGGACCGCAAAAAAGCCCTCTTTGTTACTTTGAGTCTGTTTTATGAGCGTTAAACGCAGCTTTTCTCCACTTTGCCAGGCGACAAAATGGTAAGGCTGGTCGTTGTCCACTTGATACATTTGCTCTGCGAAGTTGCTCGCTTCACTGTGATCTTCTACATAAAATGAAATACGGCGTCGTTCATTGTGAAGGTGTGTTATATCAACAGGTAATGAACCTGATGCGAGCGTGTCTACATAATATTGCGCATCACTGACTTCTCTTGCGTTACCAAACAGGTCGGTATTTGCCATGGAGTAGTCAACCTCTAAGGCGGTGGTGTTTATCAGTGTATACTTGTTCTCATACATCTGGTTGCCAAAATCATGACTTTCCTCGACTTCTAACTCATCACACCCTATAAGCAGCGTTGTTGCAAAGAGTAAAAATAGCGCATTTTTCATTGTTTATCCTTTTACTAATGAAGCTGCCGTATGGTTCCAATTCGCAAAAAATGCTTAATTATTTTGAGGGATTAAACCGGTTGCGACCTGTGTTAAAGATTGCTGATTTACGACTGCATGGATGCAGAGCAATGCAGGAGCAATCTAGGAGCAGTTACCGAGAGCAACTAAATAACGAAACCTTTGCCTTGTTTTCAACGAGGTTTTATCGCCCCAAAATAGCGCACTTAATTAAGCGAATTGGTATGGCATATTGATGCGTTGATTGTACCTCTATTTTACACTTAATTGCACGGGGGGTTGCAGCTGCATTACTTCATCAAGTTGAATTTGTTGAACATGCTCAAGCTCAAGTAAGGTGTCTAAGACTGCTTTTGTGTGCTGTTTTTCTATTTCAGCACTGCAAAAATCAATGATACTAAAACGGCGTTTTATCAATAAGCCATCGATATCAGGTAAAGGGTCTTTGGTTTCAATTAGCACGCGTGTGGCAGGGCAGGGGTCGGCATACCCAGAGCGCATTAATTTGTTTAAGTTAAATAAATTATCGTCGAGTTTACCAAGCTCTACGGCGGTTTTAGCGCTATGCGGAATAAATAATGACTCACCAAAGCGGTTTGTTTTAATCTCGCCATCTGCTTTAATTGGGGTGACTTGATTATTGTCGAAGCTGACAATATCTCCGGTAAGTAACGTATATTGACTCATTGTGTTCCCTCGCAATGTGTTGTCTTTTTCTGAGCATAGCAAAATGGTGTGTTTTACCAAGCCCTGATATAGTAATAAGGCCTTAAATTTTATGCGAGTATTTTATGTTACGACTCACAATCGCTTTATCAGCCCTTTTATTTTCTCAATTAAGCGTCGCTGCAATGAGCCCTGTCGGGCTTTGGAAAACCATTGACGAAGAAACCAATGAAGCTAAATCTTTGGTACGCATTCGTGAGCAAAACGGTGTACTTATTGGTGAAGTTGAAAAAATTCTTAACCCAGCCAAACAAGATGCAATATGTGATGCATGTAAAGGCGATAAAAAAAATAAGCCAATTTTGGGAATGGCCATTATCGATGGCGCGAAAGAAGCGGGCGATGGCAGTTGGCAAGACGGTGAAATTCTTGACCCCAACAATGGCAAAACCTACACCTTAAAGCTCACCCCTAAAGAACAGGGAAAGGTGCTTGAAGTACGCGGTTATATCGCCTTTTTCTACCGCAACCAATACTGGCAGCGTGTTGAATAGCCTGACATTAAAACGCCAAGCAATGCTTGGCGTTTTAATAAATAAATGGGTTATACAGCAACTCACTTAATTAGGGAGTGAATATTACAGGGTCTCGCTGTATTCAGTCATCACTTGCTCAACCCAATTAGCAATACGTTCATCGCTGAGTTCATATTGGCTGTCTTCATCAAGTGCCAATCCAACAAAGTGTTTACCCTCATTTGTGAGAGCTTTTGACGCTTCAAATTCATAGCTTTCATCGTTAGGCCATAGACCTAAGAAGGTAATATCTTGATGGCAAATTTCGTCGTGTAGCATACCCAAAGCATCTTGAAACCACTGGCCATAACCTTGCTGATCGCCCATGCCAAAAAGGGCCACGGTTTTACCGTTTAGATTCACCTCTTTGATGTCGTCCCAAATTGATTCCCAATCTTCTTGTAACTCACCAAAGTCCCACGTTGAAATGCCGAAGATAACGAAATCGAATTGTTCTGCATTTTTTAATGGCTCATCTTTGATATTGTGTAAGCTGACAACATCTTGCCCGATAATATCGCGAATTTTCTCTGCCGCTATTTCTGTATAGCAAGTAGTAGAACCATAAAATAAACCAATCTGCATCGTATTTATCACCGTCTATTTGCTTGATATGATAGTTACTCAAGCTGCTTTTAGTATCTATCTTCCTGTAGTTTGATACTATTTTACCGTAAGGCTTTTTTAATTGATACCTTGATAAGGATGACAATACGCGTGGCTGAAAATAATTTCACAGCTGAAAAAGTAGCAATAACGTCAAACAATGCCGAACATTTAGAGCTGTTTTTAGATATTTTGTACCTTGAGCAAGGGGTCAGTGAAAACACATTGATGGCATATCGCAGCGATCTTGATAAGTTTTGTCAGTTTTTAAAAGACAAAGATCTACTGGCTGTCAGCAGTGAAGATATTGAAGCATACTTGGCATACCGAGTTGATTTAGGGCTTAAATCACGCAGCACTGCGCGCAGCATCAGTGCGCTTAAACGTTTTTACCAATACTTTGTACGTGAAAAAGCCATTGCTGATTCGCCAATGCTGAATATTGCACAGCCAAAAGCAGGGCAGTCATTACCCAAAACTCTGTCTGAGGCTGAGGTTGAAGCACTACTCGCTGCACCTAATATTGAAGAGCCTATGGGGCTGCGCGATAAAGCGATGTTGGAGCTTTTATACGCAACGGGTCTGCGCGTCACTGAGCTGGTAGGGCTTAGGATGGAGCAAATTAACTTGCGCCAAGCAGTTGTGTTCGTTAAAGGCAAGGGAAATAAAGAGCGTTTAGTGCCGCTTGGTGAAGAAGCGATGTATTGGCTAGAGCGCTTTTTAAAAGTTGGCCGTGCGCAGATGATCAAGCATGCGACTGACTTTGTGTTCCCATCTAAGAGAGGGATTGGCATGACGCGACAAACTTTTTGGCATCGTATCAAACACTATGCTATTTTGGCATCAGTTGAATCGCCGTTATCACCGCATACGCTTCGACATGCGTTTGCAACGCATTTGCTGAATCATGGGGCTGATCTTCGTGTCGTGCAAATGATGTTAGGTCACAGTGACTTATCAACAACACAGATTTATACCCATGTAGCGAATGAGAGATTGAAGTCGGTACACGAGCAACATCATCCACGTGCTTAGTGCAAGATTTTTAAAGATGTACCGGTCTATATAATAAATGATCAGGATATAGGATAGTTATGAAAAAGTTAGTTTTAGCCACGGCACTGCTTGGTACGAGTTTAAGTGTGTTTGCAAATGGTGTGTCGACCACCGACGCTGCAGATGCGCCAATTATTGCTAAATTTGCTGAGTTAGGTGTTACGGTTAAAAAAGTAAACCCAAGCCCTGTTGCTGGCCTTAAAGAGCTAATTACTGACAAGGGGGTACTTTACGCAAGCCCTGACGGTCAATTTTTAATGCAAGGTACACTGATTGATCTTCAAAATCGTGTCAATCTCACTGAGCACGCATTAAGTGATGTACGTAAGGCGGGTGTGGCTGAATACGAAGATTCAATGATTGTTTATAAAGCAAAAAATGAAAAACATTCAATTACTGTATTCACCGATATTACATGCGGTTACTGTCGTAAATTACACCGCGAATTAGACGATTTCTTAGAAGCGGGCATCACCGTAAAATACCTTGCTTTCCCTCGCGGCGGTTTACGCGGTAAAGGTTACGAAGACTTAATGAATGTGTGGTGTGCAAAAGACCCAGCAGAAGCTCTAACTGAAGCCAAAGCCGGTGCAGAGGTTGCCAAGGTAGAAGGATGCAGTGCCCCTATTGCTGAGCATTATCAATTAGGCCAAAGCTTTGGTATGTCGGGTACACCTGCAATTATTTTAGAAGATGGAACGATGATCCCAGGTTATCAATCAGCAGCACAAATTAGCCAAGCGCTTGATGCCTTACCAAAAACATCTTCATAATCTTTTTATAAATAGGCCTGCCTTAGGTAGGCCTTTTATTCGCTTTAAGCTAACTAAAGTAATACTTCCAACATGGAAAAAATAATCCAAGTTCGTCCCCGTGTCGATGACTCATACCTTCCTCAACACTTACATCCCGTTATTAAGCAAATTTATGCCTCGCGTCAGGTAAAAGATGCCAATGAATTAGATAACAGTGCAGCGACCCTGCATGACTTTAAATTATTTAAAGACATAGACAAAGCCGTATTATTACTGCAACAGGCACTCGCAGAACAACAGCGAGTATTAATTGTCGGTGACTTCGACGCCGATGGTGCAACCAGTACGGCAACTTTAATGCAAGGCTTGGCCATGTTTGGGTTTAACAACCTTGACTATTTAGTGCCTGATAGGTTTAGCCTTGGTTATGGCTTAAGCCCCGCACTGGCGGCGCAAATTGTTGAAATGAAGCCTGAGCTGGTTATTACAGTGGATAATGGTATTTCGTGCATTGATGGCATTGCGATTGTGAAGCGCGCCGGTATTAAGGTACTGGTTACAGATCATCATTTACAAGGGGATACGCTGCCTAATGCAGATGCTATCGTGAACCCTAACCGCCATGATTGTCAGTTCCCATCTAAATCGATTGCCGGTGTAGGCGTGGCATTTTATTTATTAATTGCGCTGCGCAGCCACTTACGCGAACAAGGGGCCTTTGAGCATAGTCCAATGCCAAACCTTGCTGAGTTACTTGATATTGTCGCCCTTGGTACGGTGGCTGATGTCGTTGCGCTTGATGCTAATAATCGTACGTTGGTTCACCAAGGATTAGCACGTATTCGCAGTGGTAAAACTCGTCCGGGAATAAGCGCTTTAATTGAAGTGGCTAATCGAAATGCGGCACGTTTAAGTGCCAGTGACTTTGGCTTTTCATTGGCTCCTCGCTTAAACGCTGCAGGGCGTTTAGATGACATGAGCTTAGGCATCGCGTGCTTGTTATCAAACGACATAAATCAAGCTCGCCGTATTGCCAGTGAACTCGACAGCCTTAATCATGAGCGCCGCGAAATAGAGCAGGGCATGCAGGTTGAGGCGCAGGCCGTGCTCGATCGCCTTGCCTTTAAAACCGACGCTATCCCCGATGCGATTTGCTTGTATCAAGCTGACTGGCATCAAGGGGTAATTGGTATATTAGCGGGGCGTTTAAAAGAGAAATATCACCGGCCTACGATTATTTTTGCCGCGGGCGATAACGGTGAAATAAAAGGCTCATGTCGTTCAATTGAAGGTCTGCATATGCGTGACTTACTTGAACGAGTGAATACTCTACACCCACACTTAATCAGTAAGTTTGGGGGGCATGCAATGGCAGCCGGCTTGAGCATTAATGAGCAGAGTTTTCCCGAGTTTAAAGCTGTGTTTGAGCGTATGGTCACCGACACACTGACCGATGAGCATAAACAAAGTATTTTGTTGACCGACGGCGAGTTGCCAAATGAGTGTTTTTCGATGGAGTTTGCCAACCTGTTAAAAAATGCAGGGCCATGGGGACAGCAATTTCCCGAGCCGGTATTCGAGCACCTATTCGAGATTATTCAACAACGTATTGTAGGTGAAAAGCACTTAAAACTCGTGTTAAAGCATCAATCTGGACGTTTGGTTGATGGTATTGCATTTGGTGTCGATGTGCGTGCCTGGCCCGATACCGAAGCACGCTATGTTAAAGCTGCCTACCAACTCGATATAAATGAATTCCGTGGCAAATTCTCGTTACAACTGATTATTCGAGAGCTACAAAAAGCGACATAAAAATATCGCTATAATCGACATAAAAGGCTAATAAAACGCTCGGTTTTTTGTTAAAATCGGGCGTTTTTAATATTTGTAGATATTTTACCGTAATTCATCTTGAGAGCTGTGCGCGGTAAATCAGCCATTTTGGAGTAATGTACATGTTTGAAGTGAATCCTGTGATTAATCAAATCAAGGAAATTCGCGAACGTACTGAACTGCTTCGGGGGTACCTTTGACTACCCTCTTAAAAAAGAGCGGTTAGAAGAAGTTAACGCAGAACTTGAAGATTCAGCAGTGTGGAATGAGCCTGAGCGTGCTCAAGCCCTTGGCCGTGAAAAGTCGGCATTAGAAGCTATCGTTGAGACCATTGATAATTTAGTGGCCGGTACTGAAGATGTTGAAGGCTTAGTTGAACTTGCTGTTGAAGCCGAAGATGAGGAAACCTTTGCTGAAGCCGAGGCTGAATTAGCCGATTTAAATGCGCAACTAGAAAAGCTTGAGTTCCGTCGTATGTTCTCAGGTGCCCATGACCAAAACGACGCGTACTTAGATTTACAATCGGGTTCTGGCGGTACTGAAGCGCAAGACTGGTGTAATATGCTACTGCGCATGTATTTACGTTGGGGTGAAGCGAAAGGCTTTAAAGTTGAGCTTGTTGAAGCAACCGACGGTGATGTGGCTGGTATTAAAGGGGCGACAGTTCGCTTTGTTGGCGAATATGCATATGGCTGGTTACGAACTGAAACGGGTGTGCACCGTTTAGTGCGTAAAAGCCCGTTTGATTCAAGCGGTCGTCGTCATACCTCGTTTGCGTCTGCTTTCGTGTACCCAGAAATTGACGATAATATTGAAATTGATATTAACCCCGCCGACTTACGTATTGACGTATATCGCGCGTCGGGTGCGGGTGGTCAGCACGTAAATACCACCGAATCAGCAGTACGTATTACGCATTTACCAACCAATACGGTTGTGCAGTGCCAAAATGAGCGTTCGCAGCATAAAAATAAAGACCAAGCAATGAAGCAGTTAAAAGCGAAATTGTTTGAGCTTGAGTTGCAAAAACAAAATGCCGAGAAGCAAAGCCAAGAAGATGCAAAATCAGACATTGGCTGGGGAAGTCAAATTCGTTCATACGTGCTTGATGACTCGCGCATTAAAGACTTACGAACGGGCGTTGAAAACCGCAATACTCAAGCGGTTCTTGACGGCGATTTAGATAAATTTATTGAAGCCAGCCTTAAATCTGGCCTATAACCACCAAGCTAAAAAAGAGCTAAAAAATGACTGATCAAATCCAAGACGAAAATAAGTTAATCGCTGAGCGTCGCGGCAAATTAGACGCTATTCGCGAAAATTGCCCAGCCAACGGTCATCCAAACCAATTCCGTCGTGAACATTACACGGCTGATTTGCAAGCTGAGTTTGGTGATAAATCGAAAGAAGAATTAGTTGCTGAGCAACATGTAGTTTCAGTAGCAGGTCGTATCCTTGCTAAACGTGGTCCTTTCCTTGCGTTACAAGACATGAAAGGTCAAATTCAAGCATACGCATCAAAAGACGTACAAAAAGAATTAAAAGCAAAATACGGCCAACTTGATATCGGTGACATCATCGGTGTTAAAGGTGCGCTAAATAAATCAGGCAAAGGCGATTTATACGTCGAAATGACTGAGTATGAGCTACTGACTAAGTCACTGCGTCCATTACCAGAGAAATTTCATGGTCTATCAGACCAAGAAACAAAATACCGTCAACGTTATGTTGATTTAATCACCAATGAAGCGACGCGTGAGACATTCCGTATTCGTTCAAAAGTGGTAGAAGGTATTCGTCGTTTCTTAGCAGACCGTGATTTCATGGAAGTTGAAACGCCTATGCTACAGGTTATCCCTGGTGGTGCGTCTGCACGCCCATTCGTAACGCATCACAATGCACTTGATATCGATATGTATTTACGTATTGCGCCAGAGCTTTACTTAAAACGTTTAGTTGTGGGTGGCTTTGAGCGTGTATTCGAAATCAACCGTAACTTCCGTAACGAAGGTTTATCGACGCGTCATAATCCAGAATTCACGATGATTGAGTTCTACCAAGCATACGCTGATTACATCGACTTAATGAACATCACTGAAGATATGCTACGTACAGTTGCAACAGATGTATTGGGTTCACCAATCGTTGTTAACACAACGAAAAACGAGCATGGCGACGTAGTTGACTCTGTAGAGTATGACTTTGGTAAGCCTTTCGCACGTTTAACAATGAGCGAAGCTATCCTTAAGTACAACCCTGACTTTGATGCGGCTGTATTTAATGACCCAGAAAATCATTTTGAAGAGCTTAAAGCGTATGCGAAGCAAGTTCACGTTAAAGTACCTGAAAACTGTGTATGGGGCCCAGGTAAGTTCTTGTGTGAAATCTTCGAAGAGACTGCAGAGCATAAGTTAATTCAACCTACATTTATTACGGCATACCCTTGGGAAGTGTCGCCACTGGCTCGTCGTAACGATGAAAACCCATTTGTTACTGACCGTTTTGAGTTCTTTGTAGGGGGTCGTGAGCTTGCAAATGGTTTCTCTGAGCTAAATGATGCACAAGACCAAGCAGAACGTTTCTCTCGTCAAGTTGAAGAGAAAGACGCGGGTGATGATGAAGCAATGCACTACGACGAAGACTACATTCGTGCATTAGAGTACGGCTTACCGCCAACAGCAGGCGAGGGCATTGGTATTGACCGTTTGGTGATGTTATTTACAGACTCATCAACGATTAAAGACGTCATTTTATTCCCTCATATGCGTCCGCAAGCTGATTAATCAGTACTAATCAGTACTAATCAGTACTAAGACTCTAATAAACGCCGCTTTTTAGCGGCGTTTTTATTATCGGAAATTTCTGATTTTAAACGTTGAGTTCTGTAACTACTGATTTGTAATTAATTGATAAAAAAAGAAATACTGATTAAGTCTGCGTTGTTGTTGTAGTAAAAATGTTAAACATCGCCTTTTGTTCGTAATTACAGTGGTGTTTTTTTAATACGAGTATGAGAACATTGTACAAATGTCGTTCAACGTATTAGTGGACTTAATTATAATGACAAAAAAGCCTGTGCAGTTGCAGACAGACACCAGTAAAAGCGATGAGCAACGTGAAGCTTTTTATCGTGCCTGCATCGCCGAGTTTCAACAACTAGGCTATCAGGATCAATATTTAGCAGAAATAACCGATGAGCATATCCCATTAGCGGGCATCGATTCGTTCAGACAAAAAGCAAAACCGGTCAAAGGCTGAGCAAAAGTTTGTTGTTTTTACCCGTAGTGGACAATCTATAACCATCTGTGCGATTTTCCTTGAAAAGTGTTTGACATATTTTCTGAAATCTTTATTATACGCCCCACAAGACGGAGAGGTGGCCGAGTGGCCGAAGGCGCTCCCCTGCTAAGGGAGTATAGGGTTTGTAGCTCTATCGAGGGTTCGAATCCCTCCTTCTCCACCATTTTTTAAATGGTTATCTTGTAAAGTAAAGAATGGGCGCATAGCTCAGCTGGATAGAGTACCTGGCTACGAACCAGGCGGTCGGAGGTTCGAATCCTCCTGCGCCCACCATCCTTTACTAACATCAAAATGTGGGCGCATAGCTCAGCTGGATAGAGTACCTGGCTACGAACCAGGCGGTCGGAGGTTCGAATCCTCCTGCGCCCACCACTTTCTATACATTCATACAGCAATGTAAGAAAGCATAAACCGACAAATTGTCGGTTTTTTTGTGTTTAAACGACACCGTCATTGCAAGACGTAAATAAGCAGAAATATTGCGGACGCGTAGCTCAGCTGGATAGAGTACCTGGCTACGAACCAGGCGGTCGGAGGTTCGAATCCTCCCGCGTCCGCCACTTTCACTCTGAAAGTGACATAAACCGACGAAAGTCGGTTTTTTTGTGCCCGAAATCCGCAGCTGCGGTATCATACCATTGTGCAAAAATACTTAATTATTTTGAGTGATTAAACCAGTCGCTACCTGCGTTAAAAATTTCTGAACTAATAGGAATTGCTGGCAGTAAGTTAAGTGATAAGAACAAGCGCCAGCAAATAACTCGCATTACTGACGACTTTTTCCTCGACCGCATCAAAGATAACAGTGTATCGCTTTACCGTGACCTAATCACTAACTTGCAAAAGTACACAGAGCAGGTTCTCTAAAAGAGTAAACTGACGTTGAATCTAAGCGTACGTGGCTCTATGGGGTGGTAGTGATTATCTTCTACTCCCTCTGCGGGCTCAGTCGGTAAGCGTGATGCATAATAGTAATCGATATCATGATCACTGCTATCGAATAGATTAAGTAGCTCTAAGCCGACTTTCCAGTGAGTATGTTGGTAACTAACTAAACCGTTAACGACGGTCAAAGGCTCTGAACGTTGACTGCCATCATCATTGAGCATGCGTTTACCTATATGGCGAAGACGCAACGATGTTTGCCATTGCTCTGTTATGTGCCAGTTTACCCCAGCACTGGCAACTACTGGCACAGCCCCTTCAATGCGGTCGTTCTGGCTATCTATGTCTAGGCGTGAATGTGTAAACGATGCTTCAGCATCAAGGCTAAGTGTCTCGGCTAGCCAATAGTAAGCGCTTAGTTCTAATCCGTAACGTGTTGATGCATCACTGGCTTCAGTATTGCCTGCATCACCAACAAAGAGGAGTTCTGAGTCAAGTGAAAGCCACCACAGTGCCGCTGAAAAGTTAAAGTGCTTTTCATCAAAGTAGCGCATGCCCAACTCAGCACCATTACTTTTAACCAGCAAATCAACGGTATCCGTGGCTGCAAGGGTTAAAGGGTCTTGTTGAATTGTTGCGCCGCGTGCATCGTTAGAATGAAACGATTGCCCCCAGTTGGCATAACCCGCTACGTTCTCGTTGAATAAATAAGTTAGGCTTGCTTTGAAACCGAGTAAATCGTCATTTGCATCGCCTGAATTTAAGTGATTATCGCTGTTAACGCTCGCATCAATATAGTCATAGCGTACGCCTACAGTGGCCTCTAATTGAGGGCTCATAGTAAGTTGGGTTTGCCAATAAGCAGCATAACTTGTTTCGTCAACACGGTCTTCACGTACGGTTGATAAGTAATTTCTCGACTGTGTGTTATACAGTCCTACGTTATCAATGTTATCGTTACGAAGTTCAACACCTACATCATGATTCAGTAAAATAGAGCCTAAAACATCCGAAAATTGATAACTGATTGCCCCGCCAGACACCGTACGATTATCACGTTGATTAAATTGGTCGCCATTAACAGGATCATTAAGAAAATACGAGAAATTAGAATACAAGTTCAGTTTGTAATCAATTACATAGGCATTAGCTGTGAGGTGTTCGTTTTGCCAATTAGCCGATAAGCTATAGCGACTAGAGCTGCCACCTAATGTGGTGTCCAAAGAGCCCAGCGATGAAATGATACCTTGATCAACGGCGCGTTGCGGAATTTGGTCAGCCGAATTCCACGTATTATCATATGCCATAGCACTGATGGATAGGTTACCGTGCTTAGACTCATTAACGAAACGAAGGAGGGCGTTCTTTTTATTTACACTTTCTTTAATGTCTTGCCATGGCCCGTCGTAACCTTGCCATTCTGTGGCGCCAATAAGTTTACTATTACCAAGTGGAATGCTGCCTAAAGCAACCGCGCGTAAATAGTTATCCTCACCAATAGTGAAATCTAACTGTTGATGCTTTGGGTTATCTGTCAGGTGAAAGTAGGCGCTGCCCGCAGTTGAAAAGTCACCTTGCTTTGCATCGTAACTGCCTTTTTGATAACTGACTGTGGCAATCGTTTCGGGAATAATAAAGTTCAAGTCTGTATAGCCTTGACCATGTCCATGGCTGCGCATATTGATTGGCATACCATCAATATTGGTTGAAAAGTCTGTACCATGGTCAAGGTTAAAACCACGAATAAAGTATTGATTTGCTTTACCTGAACCACTGTGTTGAGTAACGGCCATACCAGGGATTAACTCAAGTAGCTCTGTGCTTCTGAGCATGGGTCTATTTTCAATCTCACCTTGGCCAATAATGCCACTTGAGGCGCTGATTGATTCACCGATTAAGCCAGTGCGGTGGCCATATACGGTAATTTTTTCAATATTAGCAAATGCGCCACCAGAACAGCTTAGACAGCCCGCAATAAAGCATAACTTTTTCATTTTATAAATCCCTTTTCTATTTGGTATTAAAAGTATATACGCGTAAGTCATTTTTTTGGATGCAGAATAGATGAATCGTAATAAAGCTGAGTTAATTTGCTTCATGGGAAATTTGTGTTAAATTTAATAAAATATTCTAAAAATAAAAATAAGTGGGAATTTTATTTTATGCACACCATGCGTTTACGCTCTCTCAATTTTACGCTGTGTAGTAGCCTTTTTCTGTTAGTTGGCTGTCACGCGAATAACCCCGTGGACACAATGACTGACGAGCAGTTTTTTGCCGAAGTGATGATGGCACCTGCAATCATGCCACGTGATTTAAATAATACCGGTTGTTTAAGTCTCGCTAATAATGGGACTGGAAAAGGCTATAAAAGTGCTGACCAAGTGGCTTATCAGCAACCTGATTGGCAGTCTCGAATTGCCGCGGATTGGCAATATTTTTCTCCGTCTCAACAGCAAGGAAAATTGCTTGTTATTGATTATCAGGTAAAAGGCGGGGCACTTGCTTACCGTTACTTAAGTGATGGCACGCACAATGAGCTTTATGAGCCGTGGAGCTCATCAAAGATTCAAGCCTTCACAGGTGCTGTCGCTACCGTGAGAAAAGAGCAGCCTAAATTAGGTGCGCACGCACTGGCTGGTGATACTCCCTTGGCTGATTTAATTAGTAGCGTAAATAGCTATGAGCCATTTGGAAAAGCGGATGGCAATTCAAATGCAATCGCGAGTTATTTTATTAATGTTGCTGGGCGCAATACATTACAAAGCTTCTTTTATAATGACTGGTTAAAGCTCGAAACCCCTGGTTTATTATTTAATGGTGCCTATGGCGGTGAGCAGTTTATGCCATCTGATGAATATTGGCATGACCCTGCACACCCAGAACATGATGCAAAGATCAGCCATTACAAAGCAAATCGTGATGATCCTGGTTATTTAAGTTACCGTTGTGATAACTGCGGTTTAACGGGTAATAAGGCAATGACTACCTTGGCACAAGCTGAATGGTTAAAACGCCTTGTTAGTCACGACCGTGAACCCAGTACCCGTATGCCGTATTTGCAAAGTAGCGATGTAGATGTACTCCTTAATGGCACAGGTCATAGCGAACAACAGGCTGGCGGAGGTGGTATGATGATTGGCATCAGTCATCTTGTGACTAATGCACTTGCAAAAGCGATTGCACCCAATGATACACGCTCGGCAAAAGAAGTACTTGATACCGCGACAAATGGGCAGTGGCGAGTGTGGCAAAAAATCGGCTGGGGCCCAAGTGAAACTCGCTCTACGACCGAAACGGTTATGCTCGCTCATGTTTGCTTGGGGCAAATTAATGGCGGTCGCGAGTTTACCTTGAGTATTCAGCAAGCAATCCCTGGTGCAGAGGAAGCCCACTTGCCAAAAGTCGGCAAGCTAATGCAGCAAAATTTGCAGGCAGCTTTTACAAAACTATTAGATTCACGCGCTCAATAAGTATTAAGGAACACACATGCGTCGTTCAATTATCGCTTTATCAATTAGCCTAGGTGTTGCCTTTAGCTCACCTATGCATGCCGAAGGGTGGCAGTCAGATGTGATAGCCGTCACTCAGTCACAGTTGTCACCTAGTTATTGGTTGCAGCAAGGCGCATCAGCAAAAATGCTCATGACAAATGCGCAAATTCAGGC
The DNA here is from genome assembly GCF_016464045.1 of Pseudoalteromonas sp. bablab_jr011. Taxonomy (NCBI): domain Bacteria; kingdom Pseudomonadati; phylum Pseudomonadota; class Gammaproteobacteria; order Alteromonadales; family Pseudoalteromonadaceae; genus Pseudoalteromonas; species Pseudoalteromonas sp. bablab_jr011. Next base: position 85,857 of record NZ_JACDWU010000079.1, read on the forward strand.
GTTTAACGATAAGTTAATCAAAGAAAATAAGTACATTGTTGATCCACTGTCATTTCAAAAATCGCTGTCTAAAGCCGAACTCACTAGCTTAATTAATCAAGCCAGCTCAGTGCCAAAAAGCCCGCGCTTTTTTACTGACGGACGTCAATTAACAGCGAAAGATTTTGCTAAATATCAGGAAAATTTAAATATTAATAAGGTCGCGAGTACTAACTTAGTTCGCTTTGGTGTGGTGGTGAAGCGTACGTCATTACGGACCTTTCCAACGTGGGATCGGGTGCTCAACAGTGGCTTAGATCACGACCTAGATCGCTTTCAAGAAAGTGGCATGTTTCCGGGAGAGACTGTCGCTGTCTTGCATCAAAGCGCGGATAAAAAGTGGCTTTTAGTGCGTGCTTATAACTATTTAGCGTGGACACCCGCTGAGGATATTGCTTTTGCCGATGCTGATAAAATTAAAGCGTACCGTGACCAAGAAAACTTTTTAGTCATCACTGGCGCTAAAGTGCACACTGCTTATGTGCCTAATGATGATGCACGCTCAGAAGTTCAGCTTGATATGGGAGTGCGTTTACCCCTTGTTGATAACGAGCAAGTTCCTTACTTACTGAATGGGCAAAATACCTATGCCAGCCATATTGTGCAATTACCAACGCGCGATGAAAATGGCCAATTAGCCATAAAGCCAGCAATGATCAGTAAAACCGCAGATGTAAATATCGGTTACCTCGCCTACACCGAACAAAACCTGATTAAGCAAGGCTTTAAGTTTTTAGGTGAGCGGTATGGATGGGGGCACGATTACAATGGCCGAGATTGCACTGGTTTTGTGGGTGAAATTTATAAAAGTTTTGGTTTACTCATGCCACGTAACTCCGGTCAGCAAGGGAGCAGTGAGTACGGTAAAAATAGCCGCTTTGATAAAAATGCCAATGAAGCGTCTAAATTATCCATTGTTAAGAATATGGCAATTGGTGATTTAATTTATATTCCAGGTCATGTGATGATGTATTTAGGTGAACACCAAGGTGAGCCGTACGTAATTCACGACGTGAAAGGGCTTGGCTACAACAAAGGCGATGGTAGTTTTTACAGCAGTGCTCTAAATGGGGTATCGGTTACTCCATTATTGCCGTTAAGGCTCTCGCAAGAAACAAGCTATTTAGACCGTGTGTATAACATTAAACGTATTCGCTAGAGGCCTGTATGAAAATTAAAGCAATTCGTTTTGCAAAGCTCAAAGTGCCATTAGTGACCCCATTCAAAACGGCGTTGAGAGAAGTTAGTTTTATAGAAGATTTAGTGGTGATCATCGAGACTCACTGCGGCCAGATTGGTTATGGTTCAGCAGCATCAACCCCAGTTATTACAGGGGATACTCACCAAGGCATGATAAGCGTTATTAAGCAGTTTATTGCGCCGAAATTATTGGGCCTAGAAATAGAAAATATTAATCAGCTCACCCATATTATACAAACGACAGTAGTCGGTAATAGTAGCGCAAAAGCGGCGCTAGAAATTGCTGTTTATGATTTATGGGGCAAGCTTTATAAAGCGCCATTGTATAAATTACTCGGTGGCGGGCAGTCAGAGCTTAAAACAGATATCACTATCAGTGTTGATAATATCGATAAGATGCTCAGCGACTGCCAGCTCGCAGTTGATCAAGGTTTCGATGTATTAAAAGTTAAAATCGGCAATAACCTGAACCAAGACATTGAGCGTGTTAAAGCAATTTATGCGGGCTTTGCAAGCAAAGCACTCTTGCGTCTTGATGTTAATCAAGGCTGGAGTGCTAAGCAAACAGTGCAGGCACTTCAGCAACTAGAACACGCCGGAGTCGTGCTTGAGCTTGTAGAGCAGCCTGTTAAAAGTAACGACATATATGGACGCTCCCTTGAAGTCAAGACGAGCTAATGTATAAACATCAAAATTGATGCCTTTATTTTATTATCATGTATCTCATATCACAGTAATGATGCGTCACAAGCTTGCTGAAAAGCAAAGGTACTGACATA
>NZ_JACDWU010000080.1:0-1613 GCF_016464045.1 Pseudoalteromonas sp. bablab_jr011
TCTCTATGATGTGCCAGCCAACGTTTAAAATAGACTTGTTTAGCCCAGCCTTTTGTTTGGCTTTGTTTGACACATACCGACCTTGTTCATCCTGCTTCGCCTTTGGCTTGCGCGTCATGCTTGAGGTTCGTAAAGCCTCGAACACTATAACCTTAGCCTTGCTTTCGATTAACGAACGACTTGTTTTATGTGCAAAATCGTTTCGAATATTCGCCTTTTTAGCATGGTGCGTAGCAATGCGATGTTTGGTTTTGTTTCTTCGGCTAGAGCCTTTTTTCTGGCGTGATAACTTGCGTTGAAGTCGCTTGATATAGCGGTCAGCTTTGGTCATGTTCGATTTCTGGTTTTCGCAGAAATCGAACGTTATAGAGCCTGCGTGAACAGGAATTGCCACGCCACGATCTACACCAATAGTATGTTCTTCCAGATATTTTTTGGTTGAACCCTGCAAGAATTCCAAATGTTCAGCATTGCTAGGAAGTTCTTCTTCGCTATTGCCGTCTTCATAACAGAAAGATACATAATATTGACCACGCTCTTTGCGCACATATAGCGAGTTTGGGATCTCGAACTTGCCATGCGCTTTAAAGGATAAGTAACCAATATTATTAGTCTTCGTGCCGATAAATAGTCGTAAGTTTCCATCTTCGCAACGTTCGAAGCTGAACACCTCACGAGTAAGATAGATGCTACCTCGGTCAGTTTTAGGTTTGCGCTTAGGTCGCCCACACACGCCTTTCATGAATTTTTGGTAAGTCTGATACCAGTTAACCGCACTGTTTCGGATAATCTGACTAGGGCATCGAGATAGCCAAGGGGTTAACTCCTTCGACTTGAATTGTGATGTTTTCTGGTCAATTGGGGCATAAGTGCCCGTTGGGTAGTATTTACGTGCAAAGGTGCGGAAATACTTTTCTTCGTCAACTTTGGCATTCCAAATACTGCGTGCGCAACCCATCCACTGGCTTAAAACCAGTTTTTGATGTGATGTTGGGTTAGCACGTAGCTTAATGCCAGTTAGCATGCTCTTTCCGTAGGTTGTCAATTGCGGTAACTATTATTACACTTAGCGTTAAATTGTCAATCTAGTCTATAAGTAAAATGTACGAATGGAGAACAGGCAGAAGCTGCCTATTTAAAAACAATGCTCATCTAGTATTTGTTACAAAATACCGAAGAGGCGTTTTCACTAAAGAGATGTTAGATAGAACCAAAGAGATAATGGAGGAAACCTGTAAGCAAATGGATTGCGAGCTTTTAGAGTTTGGTGGAGAACATGACCACGTTCACTTAATGGTGTCTATTCACCCCAAAGTTGCTGTATCGAATTTGGTTGGCAAATTAAAAGGGAAGTCGTCATATATACTAAGGCGTGAGTATTGGAATCGGATTAAGACGATGCTTTGGGGAAATCACTTTTGGTCGCCTAGTTATTGTGTCGTGTCATGCGGCGGCGCGAGTTTGGATGTAATTAAGCAGTACATTGAAAATCAAAACACACCGCCAAGTGAAAGAGCCGTAAAAACTTCACGCGCTTTAAGTCAGAAAAAAGACTAGTTACCTCTTGCTTGACTCGCCCTTGAAAGGGTGAGATTGCGCAAGCCTAATGTTCA
>NZ_JACDWU010000081.1:0-6569 GCF_016464045.1 Pseudoalteromonas sp. bablab_jr011
GCCAGCGACTTGGAATACATTTTTTGCCAAATCAATTGATAATGTGCTAATTTTCATGACGGACGTTCCCTTTTAACTGAGTGTGAGTTAACCAGTTTGGCGCATTGACGCCGTTTAGGGGAGCGTCCATCTCATCATCCAAGGACTAAAATACATTACTGATCGTGTTAATACACCGATTATGGCCGACGAGAGTGCTTTTTCTCCTCAGCAGGTTATTCAGCTTTTAGAGCTTGGCGCCGTTGATATTATTAATATTAAGCTGATGAAAACCGGTGGGTTGAGCCGTGCGATTGAAATAGCCAATATCACTGCGCAGTATCAAGCGCAGTGTATGATTGGCTGTATGCTTGAGGGCAGTATTGCTGTGGCGGGTGCTGCACATTTAGCATCAGCAAAAGCCCAACAAATTAGTAAAATTGATTTAGACGGTCCAGCCCTTGGCCAGTATGATCCGGTGCAAGGTGGGGTTGAATTTAATGGCCCGCAGATCACGCTTTCGGATGCCCCAGGTCTTGGTATTGAATCAATCAACGGTCTTGAACTGATAACAAATGGAGTGTGGCCAGAATGAAAAAAATCTTTAGTTTTGTTGCAGCAATGAGTTTAACCGCCTGTGCAAGCTCGCAGCAGTACACGCCTGTGATTGATAATACACATCAACAATTAGTTGTGGTTGTAGCCAATGACAGTGACGCAATTGATGCGACGCTTTATCGCTTTGAAAAAAAAGGGCGACAATGGCAACAACAAGGTGATCAACACGCTGTTGTGCTTGGGCGTACTGGGCTTGCTTGGGGTGTTGGCTTACATCCAGCACAAGCTGGTTTGCAAAAACAAGAGGGGGATGGCAAAGCGCCAGCGGGTATCTTTGAACTAGGTACTGCATTTGGTTACTTAGACACATTACAAACGAATCTTAGCTATCAAGCTATGACTGCTAACGATTACTGCATTGATGTAAAAGGGTCTCCTTTTTACAACCAACTCGTTGATAAGTCAGAAGTGGGAGACGCTGCGGTAAAAAACTCATCTGAATGGATGCGCCGTGATATTTACAGCCAAGACGACTTATATAAAAAGGGGATCGTGGTAAAGCACAATCCTTACAATGTCGATGGGGCGGGCAGTTGTATTTTTATGCATTTATGGCGTGCGCCCAGTAAACCAACAGCAGGATGTACAGCGATGACCGAAACCGATATGGATACCTTATTAGCTTGGCTTGATGAGCGTAAAAAACCATTATTGGTGAGTTTAACTAAGCAGCAATATCAGCAAAAACAAAGTCAGTGGCAATTGCCGGTACTGGAAAATTAAAAATAATAAAATAAAAGTATTTTATTTTTGTCGTAATGGTGGAATAATATATTCCATTAAGGTTTGAGTTAGGATAATAAATGAGTGCAAATTACGCATTACTCGATTGGTTAGTATTCGCAAGTTATGGCGCAATTTTATTGCTCAGTGGCTGGTGGTTTAATCGCAAACGTGCCAACTCAAGCCAAGATTTTTTCTTGGGTGGAAATAGCATGCCGACCTGGATGGTGGCTATTTCTGTTTTGGCGACGTCGCAATCTGCGGCAACCTTTATTGGTGGCCCAGATCAAGGTTATCAAGGTGATTTTTCTTATATCGCAACAAATATAGGGGCGTTTATTGCGGCATTTGTGGTGTCGGCATTTTTAATTCCTAAGTTTTACCAACAAAAAGTGTACACAGTGTATGAGCTGTTAGAAAAGCGTATAGGCCCAAAAGCTAAACGCCGTAGCGGTTTAATGTATTTATTTGGTCGTGTGTTTGCCAGTGGTGCGCGTCTTTATATGGCAGCCATCGCGGTGGCTATGATTTTATATGGCAATATACATGCCGACAGTGTGGTGATAGCGACCTTAGTACTGGCGCTGGCGGGTTTACTTTATACCTTTTTAGGCGGGATCCGCAGCGTTATCTATTCTGATGTTTTACAGAGTGTTGTTTATGTTAGTGCAGCGATCGCGGTTATTTGGTGTTTGCTGAATATTATTCCTGCCGATTTCTCGACCATTATAGCCACCTTAAATGAACCCGCTCCTGGTGCTGACTCGAAACTTACTTTGTTTAAGTTTGATTTAGACTTTACGCCATCAGGGGTATTCAATATGGCCTCTGTATTAACCGGGTTTGTATTGTTAAATATTGCAGCATTTGGCCTTGATCAAGACATGACACAGCGTTTATTAACCTGTAAGAGTCCAAAAGAAGGCAGTAAGGCATTATTGCTATCGGTGCTGATGGTAATACCGGTTATGGCTATTTTTATCTTCATTGGCATGCTGCTTTATATTGTTTATCAGCAACCAACACTTATGAATAATCAGGCTGGAGAGGCGGTTGTACAAGAGTTTAATGGCGAAAAAATTACTATTTTTATGTATTACGTATTAAATGAAGTACCTGCAGGAATTAAAGGCTTGGTTAGTGTGGGCATAATTGCTGCGGCGATATCAACATTAAATTCGGGGCTGAGCTCAATGTCATCAGTGATAGTGCAAGATTTATATCGCCCGTATCTAGAAAAAGCCAATAAACACGTGAGTGACCACCACTTTGTTACAGCTGGTAGAGTGGGGATGGCAGTAGTTAGTTTAGCGTTGGCGTTGATGGCAATACTTTGCTATTTCTGGCAGCAATACAGTGATATGCCGTTATTAAAGTTTGCCTTAAGCGTTATGGTGTTTTCGTACAGCGGTTTATTGGGTGTTTATTTCACAACGTTATTTACAAAACGCGGCAGTGAAGGTTCTGTGCTCGCTGCATTAATTGTTGGTTTTGTTGTTACGCTATTAATGCAACCCTATATGATTGATTGGTTATTGCCTGAGTCGATGCGCTTTTATTTAGGTTTTACTTGGCAGTTATGTATTGGCACCTTGTTATCAACATTAGTGTGTTGTGTTGGCAAACCCAAAGCAAGTAATGAGGCATTTGCATAAATGACAGTGCGTTATGTTCTAGCCATTGATGGTGGCGGTACTAAAGTTTTAGCTGAACTGACAGAGCAATCCTCACAATTGACGTTTCGCTCACAAGGCGGGCCCGCGTCTATTTCGAATGATCTTGATTTAGCAGTTGAGAATATTGTGAAGGTTGTTCGAGACGTTTGCGAACAAAGTGGTGCAAAGGCCAGTGATATCGTTGCTGTAATGGGCCTCGCCGGAGGTGCATCAACCACATTAGCTGAGCAAGTTAAAGTAATGCTCAAGCTAATTTACGAGATTGAGTTTGCAAGTCTTCGCATAGAGAGTGATGCCATTACATCGCTTTATGGTGCAAATTTGGGGGAACCTTGTGTTGTTGTTGCCCTTGGTACAGGTGCTGTCGGTGCGCGTTTACAATCAAACAACCAAGCTAAATTAGTCGGTGGTTGGGGTTTTACTGTGGATGACTTTGGTGGCGGCGCGCGTATTGGTCTAATGGCTGTACAGTATTTATTAAACGATATAGATTGTTACGATTTACCAAAAAGCCGATTAACGATTCGCTTGAGTGAGCAGCTAGGATGCACTCGTCAAGCAATTAGTCATTGGCTTAAACAAGCCAAACCCGCGGATTATGCACGTTTTAGTCCGCTTGTGTTTAGCTTACAAAACGAATGTAAAGTAGCCAATAAGGTATTAACTGAGCACACGACGTCAGTGGTTGAGTTAATTAATAAAAGTCGCGGTACATCGCCGTTACCCGTAATTTTAATTGGGGGGCTTGCTAAGGTGAGCCAAGACTTATTGCCACTTACATTGCAAAACGAATTATCTCCTTGTAAAGGGGATTCATTAACTGGTGCCGCTATACTAGCGGTAAAGCATTACCATGACATTATTGAAAAAGGACAACGTAATGAGCCCTGAGCACGTCTTTAAGCATCAAAGTGAGTTACTTGAAGAATTAAACGGTATTGTCTCTGAAGGACAAAACCCTGACACTTTGGATATCGATCTGCTCAGCACCACTGAGATCCTCACAAAAATCAATAATGAAGATCACAAGGTTGCAGCAGCCGTTAAGCTGGTTATCCCGCAAATAAGCTTAGCAGTAGATCATATTGTTGAAGCATTTCAACAAGGTGGCAGACTTATTTATATAGGCGCAGGCACTAGCGGCCGTTTAGGTATTCTTGATGCTGTTGAGTGTGCCCCGACCTACAGTGTGAGCGAACAGCAGGTTTTAGGCATTATTGCTGGCGGTGACACCGCGTTTAAAAAAGCTGTTGAGGGTGCCGAAGATAGCACCACACTTGGTGTGGAAGATTTAAAAAATGCGAACCTTACAGGAAAAGATATCGTTGTGGGTATCGCTGCCAGTGGACGTACTCCATACGTGTGTGCTGCAATTGAGTATGCTAAGTCGTTAGGGTGTGTCACGGTGGGCATTACGTGTAACCCCGATTCAGCGGTGATGCGTTTACCGCAAATTGGTATTTGCCCTGTGGTAGGGGCAGAAGCTGTGACAGGCTCAACACGAATGAAGTCGGGTACGGCACAAAAGCTTGTACTTAATATGTTAAGCACTGCCAGTATGATCCGCACCGGTAAAGTGTATAAAAACCTGATGGTTGATGTAAATGCAAGTAACGAAAAGCTCCATGCACGTGCTATTCGTATAGTGATGCAGGCAACTAGTTGCTCACAGCAGCAAGCTGTCGATGCTTTAAAGCAAGCCGAGCAAAGTGCCAAATTAGCTATTTTGATTGTATTAACGGGTAAGCCTGCAGATGAGGCAAAACAGCTGCTTTGCCAAGCGAATGGGTTTTTACGTAAAGCGGTGGAGGAATAATGCGTTTTTTAGCCATTTTAATTGTGAGCTGTTTAGCATTACTTGGTTGTAAGGAAACGCCAGTTAATGTGCCAGAAAAAGCACAACCATTACAAGTGGGGGCTGTTAACTATCAAGCCTATGTGCCAGAACTTAAAGGCAAGCGCGTTGGTTTAGTTGTCAATCAAACGTCAGAAATTAATGGTCAACATTTAGTCGACTTTTTACTCGAAAAAGGGGTTGTGGTGCGTAAAATATTTGCCCCGGAACATGGTTTTCGAGGCGATCATGATGCGGGTGCCCATGTAAAAAGTACTGTAGATGCCAAAACGGGTATCGATGTTGTTTCTATATACGGCAGCAATAAAAAACCGAACCCAGAAGCACTGGCTGATCTGGATGTTATTATTTTTGATATCCAAGATGTCGGTGTGCGCTTTTATACATACATCAGTTCAATGCATTATATGATGGAAGCGGCTGCTGAGAACGGTAAAGCATTTATTGTCCTTGATAGACCCAATCCGAACATTGCTTATGTCGATGGGCCAATTTTAGATCCCAAATTCCGTTCGTTCGTGGGTATGCATGAAATTCCCGTTTTACATGGTATGACGGTTGCTGAGCTTGCACAGATGATTAAAGGCGAAGGGTGGATCAATAACGCAGCTGAACTTCAGCTATCAGTGGTACCGGTGGCGAATTATAAGCGCACCATTACTTACGACTTGCCAGTAAAACCAAGCCCTAATTTGCCAAATGCTCAATCTATTCAGCTTTATCCATCATTATGCTTCTTTGAAGCGACACCCATAACCATTGGTCGTGGAACTGATTTTCCGTTCCAAGTCGTCGGCTATTCACCTGTAAAACTAGGAGAGTTTAGTTTTACGCCACGTGCGATTAAAGGGGCATCAATGAACCCTAAATTCAAAGACGTTGAGGTTTTTGGTCAAGATTTACGTGATTCAAACATGCATGGCTTAGATTTAAGTTTATTTATTGCTGCTTATCAACAACTAACCGATTCACAGCAGTTATTTTTTGAACGTGCTGAGTTTATGGATAAGTTAGCGGGCACAGATAAGCTTCGTTTAGCGATTGAGGCGGGACAAACCGAGCAACAAATAAAACAGAGTTGGCAAACTGAGCTTGCGGCATTTAAACGTAAGCGACAGCCCTATTTACTGTATCAATAACAAAACATATTTCAAAAAGAGGCACTTGCCTCTTTTTTTATTATCACTTTTTGACGGCTGTGGTAAATTTAGGCCCTGAATAATTAAAAGGATGTATTATGAAGGTCTATTTTTGTGCGGCAGTATTTGCCTTACTCTCTGGCTGCTCACAGGCCCCTAGCAAGGCTGCACGTATACTTGACTTAAGCGCCGATAAAAGCGCTGCAGATCGAGCTATGGGCATTAAAACGCGTAACTAAACCTAGCTATCCTAAAGTGGCACAGATGACCAAAAAAGCGGGCAGTGCACGCTTCATTATTACGATTGATCAACACGGGAATAGCAAAGATATTACCTTTCTAGAAAGTTTCCCCGCAGGCATGTTTATTAGTGAATCGCGTGAAGCACTTAGTGACTGGCACTGCAAGCAACATCAAAAAACAGCCAGCAACACGCTATTATACCAATCCGCAAAAATACTTAATCATTTTGAGTGATCAAACCAGTCGCTACCTGCGTTAAAAATTTCTGATTTACGACTGCATGGATGCAGGAGGTAGAGCCTGTCTCTTATACACATCTCCGAGCCCACGAGACCC